>CALZLE010000118.1 GCA_945788205.1 uncultured Desulfuromonadales bacterium | reverse complement strand
TGCTATGCCCAGGTCGATCCTGAATCGCTTGCCAGTTTACCGGGAGTCGCCCTGGTGGTCGGCAATGAAGAAAAGAAGGACTTTCTCACCCGGCTAACCAATCTTGATCAGGCAGCGCAAGTCCAGGTTTCCGACATTCGTGAAGTTAAGGACGTGGAAGCACTGCCGCTCAGCAGCTTCGAACAGCGCAGCCGCGCCTTTGTGCAGATTCAAAACGGCTGCGATGCGTTTTGCTCCTACTGTATTATCCCTTACGCCCGTGGCCGCAGCCGCTCCGTCGCTTTGCCCGATGTGGTCAAGCAGGTGGAAAATCTCTCGGCCGCAGGCTACCCCGAAGTGGTTCTGACCGGCATTCATATCGGCAATTACGGCCAGGATTTACAGCCCCAGCTCGATCTGCTGGCCCTGCTTAAAGGCATCGAAGCTTCCCAGTTCAGTGGCCGCCTGCGTCTTGGTTCTATCGAGCCGACCGAACTGCCGGACGACCTGCTCGATTACGTCGCTGCTGCCGATTGGATCTGCCCGCACTACCACATTCCCCTGCAGTCCGGGCATGATGAGATCCTCAAGGCGATGAATCGTCATTACACCACCGCAGACTTCCAACAGCTGCTCGAATCGATTCGGCATCGCCAGCCTGAAACCGCCATCGGCCTGGATATCATCACCGGCTTCCCTGGCGAAACCGAAGAACAATTTGCCCAGACCTGCGACTACTTACGTCAGCTACCCTTTTCCCACCTGCACGTTTTTCCCTACAGCCGCCGACCCGGCACCCCGGCCGCAGAGATGAAGAATCAACTCCCCGGGAATGTCATCAAGGAGCGCGCTGCGGGGTTGCGCCAGATCGGCGTAGAAAAATTGACCGCCTATTCTGAACAGTTTATTGGCCAAACCCTTGAGGTGGTTATCGAAGGGGGAGGGCAGGACGGATTACGCAAAGGGCTGGCGCAGAATTACTTGCCGGTTTGGGTTGCGGACCAAAATCTCAAGCAGGGGGATTGTTTGACTTTGCAGATTTCTGGGGTGTGGAAGGATGGTTTGAAAGGAGCGCTGTTGTCAGACTAACCTCCTGAAATTCCTTGACTCAATGAAGACTCACAGGTAGCTTGATGTTGTTATTTTATTAATGAGTCGATAATGAGTGGGGGGATGGAGATGCTTCAAATCACTCCATAAAAATGAAACGAGAGCCGTTTCTGCCAGTTCTGACTGGCGGGACGGCTCTTTTTTGTTTGCGAATTGTTTTGCCAACGAATTGAGTTCGTCAATGCCCGAAGAATCACCAATCTTCACCCGCTGTTTCGATTTTCTCGACTGGCTACTCGCCGCGACCAATCATTTCCCGCGCAGCCAGCGGTTTATCGTCACCAAGCGTCTGCTCGATGCCGCCCTCGATTTTCAGGAATGCCTCATCGAAGCGAACAGCGCAACGCTGAGACTGCGGAAAAGCAAATTGGAACATGCAGACGCAGAACTGGCCAAAGTCAGGCTTTACCTGCGCATGGCGGCACGCAAAACCTGGCTCAGCGAGGGGCAGTATGAACATGCCGCCAAGCAAGTGGCCGAATTGGGCCGGCTGCTCGGCGGTTGGCAAAGAACACTCAAGCAACAAGCGGCCAACCGGCCGCAGGTTGCCGGGACGCACCGGTAGCGACCGTGTTTTGCGCGGCGGCTCCTACAACAACAATGCAGAGAACTTGCGTTGTGGCGCGCGCAACAACAACCAACCTGACAACAGCAACAACAACATCGGGTTTCGTATTGTGGTCGCTCACGGATTTCGCTTTTCACCGGAAATGGTCGGTGGTTACGACTGCCGATCCGAGGTTCGAAAACCGGCGCGGCGCGTTCCGGGCCGCGCTCCGTTAGAAATGATGGAGCCGGGCATATAGGCCAGGCCCGCCCCCTGCTTGATCTTTATTGATTGGGTTGGGGCGGGCAGGGGCCAACAGGCATTTTGAAGCTTGAGCGACGATAGCATGATTAAAAGAGAGGGCACGTATGACAATTCCACCTGAATTTCTATCCGCTTTGGCAGCAAATTTAGCTGCACATGTTGTTCAACGTAGTGGGAGAAAGTTAAAAACGATATTTGTTGACGAAAAGAAAAAGGCTTTAGATCGTTCTCTTGAAAAAGCGCTAGTCGCTGTAGCTAATTTAGCAGGAGATAGGTCAGAAGATGAAATTAATCATTTAAAGTCGGTGCTCGATTACTTCTGTAAAACCGGTGATGCAGGTCAGGAAATTGCGCAAGTTCTTTTATCTGGACAAGCCGATTTCAAGGTTCTTTTTGACATCTGGAATGAGGGTGGTTTTAAAACGGATAATTTACCTGGGTTTGATGCCAATGATGCTATAGCAGTTCTTCACAAAGATTTTTGTCGTGCTGTTCTGTCGGAACCGGAATTGCGGGATGAATTTATCGGCATTCTGCAGCTCGAAAGCGCACGGAATATTTCACTTTCTACGGGCTACCTTAAATCGATTCAAAATAGCCTTCAGGATATTAAATCTACAGCAAGCCAGCGCAATATCGAATTGATAGAGGAATACCTGCGAGAGATTATCAACCTCTGTGATGTCCGTGATGATGCCTCGATTATCGATCAGGAGCTTAATCCTGGTGATGTGTTAACCAGCCAAGTTTTCACCTCTCTGAATATTTCGAACTTATTCCGGACCAAAGAGCAAACGGTTGAGAGCGTTGTCAGGGCCAAAATAAAGCCGGTAG
>CALZLE010000117.1 GCA_945788205.1 uncultured Desulfuromonadales bacterium | reverse complement strand
TTTTGACTCCCCCTTTATCCCCCGTTTTGGGTAATATTTTGAGTACAGTAAATGATTAAGCTTAATAAATGTAAAATCAGTAAATCGTATGTGTCGCGACCTGTTTCATCCTGACCCTGTTCGCCCATGGTTTCGTGCGGGCTAATCTGTTGCCAAGGTTGCCGTATTTTACCCACATGGACTACATCACGGTCGGCTGTACGCTGTCGATTTTTCTCGCGCTGATTGCTGTGGTGTCAATTTCTTATTTTGCGATTGACAATCGATATATTGGCTATGCCAGAAAGCTTGATACTGGAGCACGCGGTTTTCCCCCGGCAGTTTTTATAGGTTTGCTGTTCTGGTTTGTGTCGGGATGATCCTTAATTCCAGGAACTGAAGCTGGGGTGACTGGCGAGGTCCAATGGAAACAAAGTGGGGGCTAAACGACGAATGAACGTATCCAGAATGTTTTCGGCATTGGTACTCTGGATCATGGCGCTTCTGATGCTTGTCAGTTCTTCGGGCGCTTCGGTGCGTGGACAAGAGCCGACTACGTTGCGCATCATTGCGGACTGGCGCGGCGACTATCCGGTGTCTGAACTCCGGCGACTGCCTGCTGAACAGCAATCAACGTCCTCAGGCTATCTGGGCGACGCGCAGAGCTTCGCAGGAGTTTGGAATGCGTTCAAGCCTGGTGAGGATGTCCCGGTTGTCGATTTCAATCAACAGTTGGTGCTTTTTGCCCGGAACCTGAGATTTTTCAACCGGGTCGGCATCGCGAAAGTGCTTGTTACCGAGGGGGTTGCCAACGTTTTGGTTATGGAAACCATGTCGGCACTGCCGATCGAAGACAAGATCGGCATGGCACTGGCGGTTGTCCCTCGTCAGGGCGTGGAATTTATCGATACCGGCAATCTGCAGATTCCGGTTCCGCCCGGCGTTTCCAGCTTGAATGAGGCCCCCTTGAACACGACCTATATTATTGAGGGATCACAAGTGGCCCTGCGCGATGGCTGTTACGAAGGGACGGTTGTGCCCGATTCGGCCACCAAGACGCGAACCCAGGTGTCGGGTGCCCCGACTTACGGCGATCTGGACGGCGATGGTGATGAAGATGCTGCGCTCCTTTTGACCCATGACCCAGGTGGTAGCGGGACCTTCACTTATGTTGCTGCCGCACTGAATGTAGACGGCCATTACCAGGGCACCCATGCGGTGTTGGTTGGCGACCGGATCATTCCCCTGGAGCTGGAGGTCAAGGGCAGCCACATTTTTGTCCGCTACCTGGACCGTGGTTTCAAGGAGCCGATGAGCGCCGAACCGACGGTGGACAGGTCGGTCTCCATGAGTCTCAAGAACGGCCAATTAGAGATGTTGAAACCCTTGTCAGCAACCGAACAGATCGTGCCGGGCTGGGTGACGATGGGGCATGAGGTGCGCAGGTTTCAGCCCTGTAACTCCCCCGACGAGCATTGGTTGTCGGGAACTTCGCCTGCGCTTGCGGAGATCGCGGCCGAATATAAAAGGGCAAGGCGTGTCGCCAGACCTTACACGCCGCTGTTTATGGTTCTTGCCGGTCGTTCGGTAAAACCACCAGCCGATGGATTTGGTGCCGATTATCCGGCTGCCTTTGATGCCAGTCAGATTGTGTCGGTGCGCGCCGCCGGGAGTTGCCAGAGCGAGAACATCGTCGTAGCGGCCCCATTGCCAGGTGAGTCGATCCGCTCGCCGCTCAAGATCCGCGGCCGGGCACGGGGGAGCTGGTTTTTCGAAGGTGATTTCCCCGTTGCCCTTCAGGATCGGGCAGGAACCGTTATCGCCTCCGGGTTTGTCGCGGCGACGGATGAGTGGATGACCAAGGAGTTTGTCCCTTTCGAGGGAACGCTGGAATTCAAAAAGCCCAGTGGTGTTGACAGTGGGTTTCTAGTGTTCAAGAAGGACAACCCCAGCGATTGTAAAAAACTCGATGCGGAAATGGGCTTTTTGGTTTTCCTGCAATAAATAGGACATGGCTGCAGGCTCTGCACACTATCAACTTAAGGTATTAAAGAGATTATGGACCGATGCGGGAGTTCCGGATGAAACAAGACGATCACCCTGAACAGAAGCCGTACCGATTCACTCGTCCCTGCGGCATGAGTTTTATGAACAACCTGATCCGATGGCCTCTTCTCATGCTGCTGTTTTTGTCCGTTTCCTGCCCCTGTCTTGCCGAGGAGCTTGAGCCCCGAAGCTGGAGCCACCTGCCAATCGATACGAATTTTATCGGCACTGGCTATGCCTACACCGAGGCGGATATTGCTTTTGATCCTGTCCTCAGGATCGAAGCTGGTCAGGTGGAGTTGCACACCTGGGCAGCGAAATACATCCGGACGTTCTCGTTGTTCGATAAAACGGCAAGGGTCGGACTCCTGCAAGCCTACCAGGAAGGGCGATGGTCCGGATTGCTGGACGGCGCTCTCAAAACGGTCAAACGGAGTGGCTGGACCGACACATTACTGCGCTTTGCGATCAACCTCTACGGTGCGCCACCGTTGCAGGGCAAAGATTACGCTGCCTACCGGGCGGCCACAGAGGTTGAGACCATCGTCGGCGCCGGTCTGTCAGTCCAGCTGCCGACCGGAGATTACCTGGACGACAAGCTGATCAATCTCGGCACCAATCGCTTTACCTTCCGACCGCAGATCGGGATGATGCACACTCGTGGGAAATGGTCGACAGAAGCAACTGGAATGATTGCGCTATACACGGAGAATGATGAGTTTTTCAATGGCAACAAGCTCGAGCAGGACCCTCTCTACATCATTCACAGCCATCTTATCTATAACTTCCGTCCCGGAGTTTGGGCAGGTGCGAGCGCGGGCTATAATTATGGAGGGAAATCCACACTGAACGGCACGAAGAAGGACGATCTCAAGCAGAATCTGGCCTGGGCTCTCAGCCTCGGTTTCCCTTTGACACGCCGCTTGGGCGTCAAGGTGGCTTACGCCGGCACCCGCACTCAGGAAAACACTGGCATCGACTCGGATACTTTCGCCCTGGGGATTTCCACCTTCTGGTGATCTGCGGTGTCCATCGAATTCTGGGCAGGTACTCGCAATCGTCGTTCCTGACACTTTTCCACTACCTTTAGGGGGTTAGAGGCCTTTTTTGCAATATTTTAGGTGAGTAATTGATAAAATAAGACGACCAATCTGAACAGAAGTCCCCCATTTTTAACCCCTTATGGGGGATATGCAACCTCCCGGAACCGTTTAACAATTAACCTAGATCGTTTTTGTCGCAGAGAGGAAATCAGGGGACTTTTCAGAGTCATGCTACTGGCACTCTGACCGCCTCATGGGCAAAGTGATGTGGCCGAACTTGAATTTCAGTGATGACATTTAAGGGATAGGGGAATTCAGGTTGATTAGTAATCTTACCCACAGCATAGCGTCATCTTTCCTGATGTAAACGGGAACATTTTATGAAAGGAGACCATCATGAAAACGCTAAAGCTGTTTTCCCTCATCCTGC
>CALZLE010000116.1 GCA_945788205.1 uncultured Desulfuromonadales bacterium | reverse complement strand
GCGACTGATGCAGATTGAAAAAGAAGGTCGTAAGGCTGTTGTCTTGATTGACGAAGCGCAGATGCTGCAAACCAGAGAGTTAATGGAAGAATTTCGCGGACTTCTGAACCTCGAAATCCCGGGCAAAAAACTGCTGAATATCATCTTTTTTGGGCTGCCGGAACTTGACAACATCTTAAAACTGGATGCGCCACTGGCCCAGCGAGTTGCTTTCCGGTATACATTGAAGCCGCTATCAGAGGAAGCAAGTATCGCTTACATCAATTACCGGTTGCAGGTTGCGGGTTGTAAGGAGTCTCCCTTTGAGGGGGATACTTTGTCTTTGATCCATAAGGTTGCGGGTGGCGTGCCACGACTCATCAATACCCTTTGTGATAACGCTCTGTTTGAGACCTTCTTGCGGCGTGGAGCCAAAGTGGATAAGCGCATTATAAATAATATCGCTGAGGACTTTGGTATGGTCGAAATCCAGAAGCGAACGCAAACATCCGCAGTGGACGATGATGAAATCGAAATGATTTTTGATGATCTTGAAGAAAAATAAGTAGAAATCATAATTTTTTATTTCTTATAGCGGTCGGTGGGTAACGACCGCTATCTTTATTCCTGGGTTAGCTAAATGTCAGTTTCTCAGTCAACGATTCATGTTCTTCCTGAAGACCTCTGTAACAAAATTGCTGCAGGAGAGGTGGTCGAACGACCATCGTCCGTGGTCAAGGAGTTGCTGGAAAATTCGCTTGATGCAGGTGCAACTGAAATTTCGATTGAGTTACAGTCTGGTGGTAAAAAGCTGATTCGGATTGCTGATAATGGTTGTGGTATGAATCGGCAGGATGCTTTTCTCTCACTGGAACGGCACGCAACCAGCAAGATTAACAGTGACGCCGACCTGTTTGCTTTGCAGACGCTTGGTTTTCGTGGTGAAGCATTGGCTTCAATTGCATCGGTTTCACGCTTTTTATTAAAGACCTGTGACAATGCTGATGGTCTGGGGCAGCAGATCTATGCCGAAGGTGGCGCCGTTAAGCGCGCCGAGGAAGTCGGTTTGCCGCAAGGTACAGTTGTTGAGGTCCGAAATCTGTTTTTTAACCTTCCTGCGCGGCGCAAGTTTTTACGTAAAGAGCAGACTGAGCTGAGTCATGCTGCTGATGTCGTGACCAAACAGGCGTTAGCGCACCCAGATGTCTGTTTTCGGCTTAAACATAATGAACGGATGCTGCTTGACCTCCGTCGTGAGAAAGGTTTGCGGGAAAGGTTTGCCGCACTGCTTGGGCGCTCACTACTGAAAGATATGCTTGCTGTTGAGCGAGATGGCGGGCCTGATTTACGCTTAACCGGTTTGATCTCTCAGCCGAAACTGACCAGATCAGCAGCCAGCCACATCTATACTTTTATCAATGGTCGCTACATTCGCGATCGCGTTGTCCAGCATGCGGTGATGGCAGGGTATCGTCATCTATTGATGAAGGGGCGTTATCCGGTCGTCGCACTTTTTCTGCAAATAGACCCAGCGCTGGTGGATGTCAACGTTCACCCCACGAAGCATGAAGTTCGGTTTCGTGAGCAGGGGTTGGTTCATGATTTTATTGTAGACAGCCTGCGGGCAGAGCTTCGGCCTGCTGATTGGCTCACTGAAGGTGAACCGTCTAGCGAGCCAGCATCGATTTCAGTGTCACAACCTGCGACCTATCAACCATCACACCCTCCTGCAACACCAGTTGCCAGCGAGCCGGTGACGGACTATAGGCATGATGAACCCCTTCTGAATAACGCGAGCAGGGGGTTCCCTGCAGCAGAGAAATTGAACGTGTCGGCCGGTGACCAATCGATCGAACAATTGAGCCTCCCGGACAACGAACAGCTGGGTTTCTTTTCGCAGTTACAGGTTCTTGGTCAGTATCATCAGAGTTATTTGCTTTGCCAGGATGGTGATGACTTGATTTTGGTCGACCAACACGCAGCACACGAGCGGGTCGGGTTTGAAAAACTACGTCATTCCTATGCACAAGGTTCCGTTCCCAGCCAAACATTATTGTTTCCCGAAGTTCTCGAACTTGATTATCGCAGCGCGACGGCACTAGAGGAAAATTGTACGGAGCTCGGTCGACTCGGGTTTGAAATTGAACCGTTCGGCGGGAAATCCTTTGCTCTCAAATCAGTTCCCCAGGTTTTGATTGATCGAAATGCAGGTCAACTGGTTATCGATGTTGCTTTAGAGCTGGAAAAGATTGGCCGGGCCGGGCAACTGCAGGAGTCGATCGATGAGATCCTCATCCTGATGGCTTGTCATGGTGTGATCCGCGCAAATCAAGCTCTTTCAACGGCAGAAATCAAGGCTTTGTTGCGGGAGCTGGATCAGATCGATTTCAAAGCCAACTGTCCTCACGGTCGTCCGGTCATGCAACGATTAACCTTAATTGAGGTTGAACGTCTGTTCCGTCGTCAGTAACGCTTATGGGTGATACGAAATATCCAGTATTGGTCGTCTGCGGTCCGACCGCCTGCGGAAAGACGGGTTGGTCATTAAAACTGGCCGAGCAGTTTCCCATCGAGATTATCTCTGCCGATTCGCGACAGGTTTATCGACAGATGGATATCGGTACCGCCAAAGCGACTGCAGCAGAGCAGGCCATCGCACCTCACCACATGATAAACCTTATCGATCCCGATCAGGAGTTTTCCGTTGCCCAGTTTGTTGATCGAGCCCGCCCTTTGATTCAAGAGATCAAGGCGCGAGGGAATATCCCTTGTGTTGTCGGCGGAACCGGGCTCTACATTCGTGCTCTGCTTGGCGGACTGGCGGATACGCCGACGGCAGATCAGGCGTTGCGCGATCAGTTACACCAGCGGGAATTGGACGAGGGGGAGGGAACTTTACACGCGGAGTTGACGCGGATTGATTCAGTTGCTGCTGAGCGCATTCATCCGAATAACGTCGTCCGACTGGTTCGGGCGCTTGAGGTTTTTCATGTCAGTGGCCGAACCCTCACTGAGTTGCAGCGTGAACACCGGTTTGCCGATCAGCCGTATAGAGTGCTAAAACTGTCTCCAACTCAGGATCGTGCAGAGCTTTACCGGCGGATCGATCAACGTGCTCAACAGATGCTTGATGATGGCTTGGTCGCAGAAGTGCGCGGACTGATTAAGCGGTATTCGGTCGATCTTAAAGCATTAGAGACTCTCGGTTATCGAGAAGTTGTTCGACATTTAGATCTGCCCGATTCCCATGATCAGATGTTGGCTGAGATCAGGACCAGCACCCGTCAATACGCCAAACGACAGTTGACCTGGTTCAGGAAAGAGCCTGAAATAATTTGGGTTGATTCCTCAACTGAGTCTGGTAGAGTGTTACGATCTATTGAGGACTTTATCAGTCAATAAAGGAGTGGATATGCCAAAGTCACCTTTTAATATTCAGGATCAATACCTGAATCAGGCCCGTAAAGAACGGGTCAAGGTTTCTATTGTTATGATGTCTGGGGATAACCTGGAAGGTTACATTAAGTCTTTTGACAGTTTTTGTGTACTTGCTGAAAGTGATGGTGACATCCTTATTTATAAGCATGCGATCAGTTCTATTACCTCATTGGACGGTAATTTCCGTCTGCATGGTGGGCGTGATTAGCGACTGATTTGTTGTCATAGTCTGAAAACAGGGGCAGTGCTGGGGGCACGGCCCCTGTTTTGTTTTGATCGTGATTTACTGACATTGTTTTTGTGCGCGGTGCTATAATCGCTTTGAAATTTTCCTCGGAGTTACCGATGCTTCGTATCGAGTCAGTTGAACCAGGTAGTTATGCTGCAGAGCTGGGTCTGGACCCAGGTGACCAGCTGTTGTCTGTCAATCAACAGAAGATTGTTGATCTGGTCGACTATCATCTCTCCATAGAGGCAGAAAACTTACTCTTGGAGGTTTTACGGCAGGATCAAGAAATTTGGGAGCTTGAGATCGAAAAGGCTCCTCAGGAAGACCTCGGCCTGCAACTCGAGCACCCTCAGCCAAAACAGTGCGGCAACAAATGCATTTTCTGCTTTGTCCATCAGTTGCCGAAGGGAATGCGTCGTTCCCTTTATATAAAGGATGAAGATTATCGCTTTTCTTACCTCTATGGTTCATACATTACTTTAAGTAATTTAGAGGAAGAGGATTTTCAGCGGATTTTTGCCCAACAGCTTTCTCCTCTCTACATCTCGGTCCATGCGACCGATGAGTCGCTCCGACAGCAGTTACTTGGCTGTGCCACGCCGCCGATAATGCCATTGATCAACCGATTGACCTCAGGGGGCATTGAGCTGCACTGTCAGATTGTAGTTTGCCCCGGGATTAACGACGGTGCGGTATTAAAAAAATCGATTGCCGATTTGGCCGAATTCGCGCCGCAGGTTGCGACCTTGGCTGTGGTCCCCGTTGGTCTGACGCGACATCGAGAACAACTTCCT
>CALZLE010000115.1 GCA_945788205.1 uncultured Desulfuromonadales bacterium | reverse complement strand
TTGAGGCGGCACAAAAGTCGTTCGCGGCGCTCTGAGCTTTTTTGTGTGAAGCCAGTTTAACCCTGAGAAGTGCTGCTAATAAGCGGTTGACTTCGAGGGGGTGCTATGGTATTTAAAGTCCGCTTTTTACGGCAGTAGTTATGCCGAATACAAGATGACTGATGACCGATAATAAAGAAAATAGACGAGAATTATTTAAATCGATCGGTTTTCTATCGGGCGTCGGAATCGCCATGGTGGCGGCCACGTTTATCGGCCTGGCCATGGGTTATTACTTGGATCAATGGCTCGATACAAAGCCTTGGTTCACGTTGGTTTTCCTCGCTATTGGAGTTATTGCCGGGTTCCGTAATGTTTACATTCTTACGGCTCGTGAGTTAAGACGGCAAAAGCGGGAAGAGCAGCAGGCGGAAAAGGATCGTGACGCAGAAGGATGATCAGCTGCTGGCTGAAATGGCCTGGCGCAACTGGATAATACTGATCGTTCTGGTTTTGCTCAGCCTGTTCTGGCAATCACCCCCGGTGACCTACGGTGTTCTGGCTGGTGGAGTGCTGGTGATTATCAATTATCGCTGGCTAGGCCGTTCCCTGCTTCGGGTGATCAATGATCCGCAACTGCACTCGGCAAAAGGATTTAAGCGTAATTACTTCTTTCGCTTAATCTTTATTGCCAGCGCAATTTATCTATTACTGGTTCGAGGCGGAGTTCACCCGCTGGCGTTGATTGTTGGCCTGTCGGTGGTGGTCTTGAACCTGATGATAACGACACTGAAAAGACTTTATTAAGTTTCAATAGATAGGAGAGCTAAACCATGACTCATCCGTTTTTATTTCTGCAGTGGATTGAACAACAGCTGCACCTGCACATTGGGGAGCACGTGACCTATACCTGGCTGGTCATGGGGATTCTGCTTGTTGTGGCAGTTCTGGCCACTCGGGCCATCTCGATTGTACCGACCGGCCTGCAGAACCTGATGGAAGTTGTGGTGACCGGTATCGAAGACCTGATGGTGGAAACCATGGGTGAAGAGGGTAAGGCTTACTTCCCGATGATCGCCACCTTCGCGCTTTTTATTCTGGTCTCAAACCTGATCGCGCTGATCCCCGGTTTTTACCCGCCGACCGCTAACCTGAACACCAACGCCGCGCTGGCGCTGACCGTGTTCGTGATGACCCACGTGATCGGTTTCAAAAAGCATGGCGGCGCTTACGTCAAGCACTTCATGGGCCCGATCCTCTGGCTGGCACCGCTGATCTTCATCATCGAGATTATCGGTCACCTCGCACGTCCGCTCTCTCTGACTTTGCGTCTGTTCGGTAACATGTGGGGCCACGAGATCGTGTTGATGATCTTCCTGATGCTGGTACCGCTGTTCCTGCCGATCCCGATGATGCTGATGGGTGTGTTGATCGCTTTCATCCAGACTTTCGTTTTCACCCTGTTGGCAATGATTTACATTGCTGGCGCTCTGGAAGAAGCTCACTAAAGATTTTTAGCCTGATGGCAGGCTGTTAAATAGTTACTTTTCGCAGGTGCGAAAAAAAGTCCTATATTAAATAGGAACAAAAACAACTTAGAAAAGAAGGAGTAAGACAATGGAATTTTTTGCATGGTGTATGCTCGCTGCAGGTCTCGGTATGGGTATTGGTTCTTTCGGTACCGGTATCGGTCAGGGTCTGGCTATCAAGGCTGCTTGTGAAGGCGTTGCCCGTAACCCAGGCGCTTCCGGTAAAATCCTGACCACCATGATGATCGGTCTGGCGATGATCGAGTCCCTGGCAATCTACGTATTCGTTGTTGCCATGATTATCCTCTTCGCTAACCCCTTCACTGAGCAGGTTATTCAACTGCTGGCGAAGTAAAACGACTTTACCGTTGTTTTGAAAAAGGGCGAACCCCATCGGGTTCGCCCTTTTTTTATGGCTGCCAGGGGAGATATTTTACCGGTCAGTGAGTCTGTTTCGAGATCTCTCCTAAATCCCCAATAAACAGTGGGAAACAGGTTTTTTTTGTTGCGACAAAAATCGATTCTGTGTATGCTTCGCGGCGACGTTTGTCCGCTAATTTACGTTGAATTTGTATACTTCGATATATAAAAGGACAGATGTGGTGGTTGCGGGTTGCGATCAACCTGCACCGGTTTTGTGTGAATGAAATCTGGGTTTTAAGAGGTTTTTGTTTGGCTCGACCGCCCTGTTTTGTCTTTGTTGCCGAAAACCTTTACAAGCTTATCCCAGTGTTAAATCACAAAGTATTCGGGCAGCTAAAATGGTGCGCTGCTCTGCGAATATCTATGGATGTCCTTATCGGCCGGGGGTTCGCTCACTCTCTGCCACGGTTCTGCTACACCGTTTAGGGGCATTGTTTTTTCTAAAGGTCTTTTGAAAAGGAGATGGTTGATGAGAACGACCCGGTTGCTTATCCTGGCGTCCCTGTTATTTTGGGCGCTCGGTTCTCAGGCTCTGGCTGAGAACCACCTGATTGCCTCCCCTGAAGCGTGTCTAGAGTGTCATGAGGATGTCATCTCTGCGGAAGAATTTGCAGAGTCCGTCCATGGTACAAACGGCTGTGTTGCCTGTCACATCGAACTGATAGACCTTGACCTGCACATGGAGGGCGAACTAATGCCCGAAACGGTCAAGTGTGTCCGGTGTCACAAGAAAGAGACTGCCGAACACTACGCCAGCGTGCACAAGCTGAACGAGATCGAATGTGCATCCTGTCACTCAGAAATCCATGCTCAGACAGCCTGGAACGATGACAAGCGCATTGCGACTGATAAATGTGCAGAATGTCATGATGACGCATACGAGGTTTTCCACGAGTCGTCCCACGGGAAAGCGATTCAGGATGGCAACATGGATTCGGCTGCCTGTCTCGATTGTCATAACCTGCATGCCATCAAAGAGCTTGGCGATCCCGATGATCACGATGTTCGTGCTTTCCACACTGACGTCTGCCTGAAGTGTCACGGTGACGAAGAGCTGATGGAAAAGAACGGCATCTACAACATTGCCGTTGAAACTTATCTCGACAGCTACCACGGTAAGAATTACCGCCTTGGGTTCCCGGAAAAGGTTGCGGGCTGTGCTGATTGCCATACGTCTCACGCAATACTGCCGCATGGTGATGTTAAATCAAGCTTGCATCCAGATAATCTGGTTGCGACCTGTGCCCAGTGTCACGAGAATTCCACACCGCAGTTCGTTAAGTTTTACTCGCACGGTAAGATGACTGACAAAGAGAACTATCCGATTCTCTACTACACCTACGTCAGCATGACCGGCCTGTTGCTTGGTACCTTTGCGGTTTTCTGGATCCATACCCTGCTCTGGCTGTTCCGTGGTTTCGTTGAAAACCGCGAGAAAAAGCGTGAGCTGATTGCTGGGCATCACCATGAAATCAAAGATGCGCACAAGATCTATCGTCGCTTTACCAAAGTTCATATCATCCTGCACTTGCTGGTTATTACCAGCTTCCTGTTGCTGTCGCTGACCGGTATTCCGCTCAAGTTCGCTAATCAACAGTGGTCTGTCGTGATGATGAACTTCTACGGTGGTGCTGATGTTGCGGCGTTCCTGCACCGCGTTGGTGCAGTCATCACCGGTGTTTACTTCGGTGCTGCTCTCTACATGAGTGCTGTCTTCTTGTTCAAGAACCTGCAGTCCCCGGCCGATTTTGTTAAGCGTCTGTTCGGCCCGGAATCGCTTTGCCCGAACTTGCGAGACATTCAAGACGTCACCAATATGGTTCGCTGGTTCTTGTTCCTCGGTCCTAAGCCGACCTTCGATCGCTGGACATACTGGGAGAAGTTCGATTTTATCGCTGTCTTCTGGGGTATGTTTGCCATCGGTGGCTCCGGACTAATGCTCTGGTTCCCAGAAATCTTCGGTGCCGTTTTGCCGGGTTGGGTCTTTAACGTTGCAACCATCATCCACTCGGATGAGGCACTGCTGGCGACTGGATTTATCTTCACTGTCCACTTCTTTAATACTCATGGCCGTCCAGAGAAGTTCCCGATGGACTTCGTTATCTTCAACGGCGAGTTGCCGAAGGAAGAGTTCATCGAAGAGCGTGGTGATCAGTGGAAGCGTTATGAAGAAGAAGGTATCCTTGAAGACTATGTCAAGGAAAAGCCGAGTGGCATCGCCTATGACTTCTTCATCAAGGGCTTCGGCTTCTTCGCTGTGTTTGTCGGCGTGGCACTGCTATTCCTGATGATCTACGCCTTCATGACCAGCGGTTTCCACTAAACGCTATTGTCAACATCTATCCGGAAGGGGCTGCCGTTCGGCGGCCCCTTTCTTTTTTAAGTCGAGGAATCATGCAAGATAAAGAGTTGATGCTGTCGGTTTTTGCGATTCTTATTTATGTGATTGGCGGTATTGCCACTTTTGGTGGTGTTGGACTGATCCTGTTGATGAAGGGCAAGGATCTCTGGGGTTGGGGTGATGGCCACAGTATTGGATATTTGTGTGTCTGTGTTGGGCTGGTTTTTTCTATTCTCGGAGTTTTGATAATGCGTATTCTGAGGAATCGCATTTAAATTGTTTTTGTCTTGTTGCCGGTGTTCGGGCAGTCCATTCTGTTAAAGTCTCTGTAATTCAGTTGCTTGCCAATTGTTGTTTTCACTTAATTAGCAGCCAAACATTGATCTATTATTCATATTATTGATATTGACAGTAG
>CALZLE010000114.1 GCA_945788205.1 uncultured Desulfuromonadales bacterium | reverse complement strand
CGGTGCACAAGGTGTCTATTATTCCTCGTGGGCGGGCGATGGGCGTGACCATGTACCTGCCGACTGAAGATAAATACAATGAAACTGCAAAAGGTCTGAATATCCGTATTCGCTCTTTGCTCGGTGGCCGGGTTGCGGAAGAGTTGACTTTCGAGTCGGTGACCAGCGGTGCGAGTAACGACTTAGAGCGGGTGACCGCAATCGCTCGCAAGATGGTTTGCGAGTGGGGGATGAGCGATAAAATCGGTCCCATGACCTTCGGTGAAAAAGAAGGCGAGCCCTTCCTTGGCCGTGATATGGGGCACATGAAAAATTACAGTGAGGCCACTGCTGTTGAGGTCGATGCTGAAATCAGACGGATCGTTTTCGAGAACCTTGAGGTGACCC
The DNA here is from genome assembly GCA_945788205.1 of uncultured Desulfuromonadales bacterium. GTDB lineage: Bacteria > Desulfobacterota > Desulfuromonadia > Desulfuromonadales > Geopsychrobacteraceae > Malonomonas. Next base: position 14,934 of record CALZLE010000114.1, on the reverse strand, counting down.
GCCGTGAGCTGAAGGATCATCAGGAGCAACTGATTGCTCTGTCGGAAGCCCTGCTTGAGAAAGAAACCCTCGAAGGTGCGGAAGTCCGGGCCATTATCTTCCCAGATGGAGAGCCTGATTACCTGAAGCCTAAGGCCGTTAAGGACCCCTTCGAGGAAAGTGCTGATAAGGTGGCGCCGGCTCCGGAGAAAACCGAACCCGTTGCAGAGGAGCCCGATGAAGAACCGGAAGCTACCGCTCCTGTAGAGGAGAAGCCTGAAGCGTGACCTGGCAGCCGGCGAAGCAACTTCGCGGGCGGGATTGTCTGCTCGATTTGAGTCGCCCCTGCATTATGGGGGTGCTCAACGTCACACCCGATTCTTTTTCTGATGGCGGTTGTTTTGTCGACCAGCAACGGGCGTTGCAACAGGGCTTGGCGATGGAGCGGGAGGGTGCTGGCCTGCTCGACATTGGTGGCGAAAGCACTCGTCCCGGGGCCTTGCCGGTTACAGAAGAAGAGGAGTTGGACCGGGTTGTTCCGGTCATCGAGGCGTTGCGGCGGGAAACCAGTCTGCCGATTTCGGTCGATACCAACAAGGCAGTAGTTGCACACGCAGCGATGGCCGCTGGTGCTAACTTTATCAATGATATCAGTGGACTGACGTTTGATTCAAAGATGGCCGAGGTTGCAGCTGAAACCTCGGCCGGACTGTTTCTGATGCATACCCGTGGGCGACCCGAAGACATGCAGCAGGATACTGTCTATCAGAGCTTGCGCGAAGAAGTCTACGGCAGTTTACAGCAAAGCATTGATGCGGCACTTGCTGCGGGAATTCCTCGGGATCGATTAGCGGTTGATCCGGGAATCGGTTTCGGTAAGAGCGTGGCTGGGAATCTGGAATTACTCCATCATCTTGATGAGTTGCACCGCTTTTCCTGCCCGATCCTGCTCGGGACTTCGCGAAAAAGTTTTATCGGTCATGTGTTGCAGCAGGAGGATCCGTTGCAACGTTTGTCGGGGACATTGGCATCGGTAGCTCTCGCTGTTGCACAGGGAGTGCAACTGTTTCGGGTCCATGATGTAAAGGCGGCTGTCGATGCGGCATTGGTTGCCTGGGCGATTGGCGAGAAAAAACTTCCCTGAAGTTGTTCTTTTCCCTGTTGAAACGCAGGTTTTACTGATAGTCTTTAGCTAATCTAATTTTTCTATCCGGTTGATGGGCACTGCAATGTTTGACGTTTTCGCTAATATTCGACTTCTCGATCTGCTCGATATTAGTATTGTTGCGTTCATTATCTACCGAATTATCCTGCTGATCAAAGGCACCCGGGCGGTGCAGATGTTGCTCGGCCTGGCTGTTATTCTCGCAGTTTACCTGGCCTCGCGGGTTGGCGACCTGCATACCCTCAACTGGTTTCTGAGTAATTTCCTTTCCTCAATTATCCTGGTTATTGTCGTTATTTTCCAGAACGATATCCGCCGGGCACTGATACATGTTGGTCGCAATCCTTTTTTGGGCAGCGTCAGTTACCGGGAAGAATCGGAGGTGATTGATGAGCTGGTCAAAGCGAGTGTGGCTCTGGGGAATCGAAAAATCGGCGCGTTGATTGCGGTTGAACGAGAGACCGGCATCAATGACATTCTTGAGTCGGGGGTGGAAGTCAACGCACGGGTTTCGAGTGAGCTGATTCGGTCGATTTTTATGCCGAGTTCGCCGATCCACGATGGCGCGTTAGTCATTCAGCAGGGACAATTGAAGTTGGCCGGCTGCTTTTTGCCGTTAAGCCAGAGTGGTGATATCAGTAAAACGCTTGGAACCAGGCACCGGGCAGCGATCGGTTTGACCGAGCTGGCCGATGCCATTGCGATTATCGTTTCCGAGGAGACGGGAAAAATTTCAGTTGCGGTTAATGGTGGTATTACACGCAACCTGGATGCGACCAGCCTGAGAAAAGTTCTCGGTCGTCTGCTTGAGCCGCGGAAGAAATCTTCTCAGAAAAAAAGCTCAAAAAAGAAGGGATGAGTTAGATGTTCAAGCTGTTGACGGAAAACTGGACATTGAAGCTGGTCTCGCTGGTTTTTGCCCTGATCCTCTGGATGTTCATTATGGGAGAACGGCGGCAGGAAGTCGGCTATCGGGTGCCGCTTGAGCTGCAGAATATTCCGGCAGAGCTGATAATCGCCAACGAAGTACCAAGTCTGGTTGATGTGCGGGTCAGTGGACCACGGACCCTGTTGATGAAGGTCAGTCCCAACGATATCAGCATTGCGGTTGATCTGATCGATTTAGAACCGGGGTTGACCACATTTAAACGTCTCGAAGAGCGCCTCAACCTGCCGAGCGGTTTGCGGGTAACGCGGCTGTCACCCTCCTTTATTGATCTCAAACTTGAACGGATCAAGCAGAAGCAGGTTCCGATAAAGGTTGCTTTGAGTGGCGACCCTTTGTCGGGGTATCAGGTTGGACGAGTCAATGCGATACCTGATCGGGTGCTGATTTCCGGTGCCGAATCAGAGTTGAAGAATATTCGTGAAGTGACTACTGAGCCGATCGATCTCAGTGGTGTTAACGAAGGGTTCTCATTGATCGTGCCGCTCGTCCATTTTGGAACTTACACCAATTTTAAAGATGAAAAAGTCACCGAGGTTCAGGTCGAAGTTCAGGCGGTAGAGCCGGTTGTGGAACCCGTTGTTGAACCGGAAGAAGAAGGTCTTGAGCTACAAACGAAAGAGGTAACGGAAGGGGATAAATCCTGATGGAAAAAAAATTATTCGGCACCGACGGTGTCCGGGGTGTCGCAAATATTGAACCGATGACCACTGAAATGGCAATGCAGCTCGGTCGTGCTGCCGCCTACGTTTTTAAGCAGGACAAAGATCGTCGCCACCGAGTGGTGATTGGTAAAGATACCCGCTTGTCGGGTTATATGATCGAAAATGCGCTGGTGGCCGGAATCTGTTCGATGGGGGTTGATGTTTTGGTGGTTGGTCCGTTACCGACTCCCGGGATTGCTTTTATTACCTCCTCAATGCGGGCTGATGCCGGGGTCGTAATCAGTGCTTCGCACAACGCTTATCAGGACAATGGTATCAAGTTTTTTTCCAGCGACGGGTTCAAGCTGCCTGATGATCTGGAGCTGCAAATCGAGGACCTGATACTGAACAATAAACTGGACGATTTGCGCCCGGTCGCAGATGAGGTCGGTAAGGCTTACCGGATTGATGATGCCATCGGTCGCTATATTGTCTACCTGAAAAACACCTTCCCGCGTGATCTTGATTTGCAGGGTTTGCGCATCGTTCTCGATTGTGCTCATGGGGCCGGCTACAAGGTTGCGCCAGCCGTGCTGAAAGAGCTTGGTGCCGAAGTCATCACGCTGGGTGTTAAACCGAACGGGGTTAATATCAATGATGGTTGCGGGTCACTGCATCCCGAGGTGATGGCAGAAAAGGTTCGTGAATATCGCGCTGATCTGGGGATTGCGCTTGATGGCGATGCCGACCGGGTGATTTTTGTCGATGAGCAGGGTGTTGAGGTCGACGGTGATCACATTATGGCTATCTGCGGTGCCGAGATGATCAAAGCAGGGACCCTGAATAAAAACACCGTGGTCGCGACAGTGATGAGCAATATGGGGCTCGAGATCGCCATGGAAAAAGTTGGTGGTAAAGTTGTGCGGACCGGGGTCGGCGATCGTTACGTGGTTGAAGAGATGCGTAAAAATGGCTACAACCTTGGCGGCGAGCAGTCGGGCCATATGATCTTTCTCGATCATATCACCACCGGCGATGGAACCCTTTCGGCGTTGCAGGTGCTGGCCATCATCCAGCGCAGCGGTAAGCCGCTATCAGAGTTGGCGAAGGTGATGACCTCACTGCCACAAATTCTGGTCAACGTCCGGGTGCGGCAAAAGGCCGATTTGGCTGATATTGCGCCAATTAAAGCTGTCATTGACGAGGTCGAAGCCGAGCTTGCAGGCAGGGGGCGGGTTCTGGTCCGCTATTCCGGAACGGAGCCGTTGTTGCGGGTGATGATCGAAGGCGAAGATCAGTCGAAGATTGTTGAACAAGCGGATCGTGTCGCGAGTGCGGTCCGTGAGCATCTAGGCGCGTAGGCGCAAAGCGCGCTATAATTAAGAAAAACGAGTTGTTGAGGAGTTGAGAAGTTGGCAAAACTTGGAGTCAATGTCGATCATATCGCCACCATTCGGCAAGCCCGTGGAGTGACCGAGCCCGATCCGGTTGCGGCAGCCATGCTGGCTGAACTGGCAGGTGCCCACGGTATTACCGTACATCTGCGTGAAGATCGCCGGCATATTCAGGACCGGGATGTCGAGATTCTGCGGAAGACGTTACAGACCCGGCTCAATCTGGAAATGGCACTGACTGACGAGATGATCGCTTTTGCTCTGAAGGTGTTGCCTGACGCGGTGACTCTGGTCCCGGAGGGGCGTCACGAGTTGACGACCGAAGGCGGGCTGGATGTCAATATGCTGCGCGCAACGCTGACCCAGAAAATCGTTTTGTTGAAACAGGCCGGGATTGTTGTCAGTCTGTTCGTCGAGCCGGATCTGGAACAGATCAAGGCGAGTCATAAAGTCGGTGCCGATTATATCGAAATTCACACTGGGACCTATTGTGAAATGCGGACCGAGGCCGACAAGCGCGAACAGTTACAGCGAATTGAATTGGCGATCAGCGCCGCCCGAAAATTGGGACTGGGTGTCAATGCCGGACACGGCCTTAACTATCAGAATGTTGAGCCGGTCGTTGCTTTGAAGGGGATCGAAGAGTTTAACATCGGTCACAGCATTGTTTCCCGTGCTTCGCTTGTCGGTATGGAGCGAGCGGTGCGAGAAATGCTGACTTTGTTGCAAGGTTGATCGCGTGGCGATTGTCGGCATCGGAACCGATCTTGCGCGGATCGAGCGATTTCGTAAGTTTCTGGAACCGTCTAACAAAGTTCTTGAACGGGTTTTCAGCGCAGAAGAAAGGCAGTACGCGCTGAAGATGAAGGATCCTGCTCCTCATTTTGCTGCGCGGTTTGCCGCCAAGGAAGCTTATGTCAAAGCTCTGGGAACCGGCTTGCGGGATGGTCTTTCCTGGCAACAAGTCGTTGTCGTGCGTGATTCGCTTGGTTGCCCCTCCTTGCAGTTAAGCGGTCGGGCGGCAGAGATGCTGGCAGAACGGGGGGCTAGTTCCGCCCATTTAAGTTATTCACACGATGGCGATTATGCTGTTGCAACGGTGATTCTGGAGTCCTGATGCGACTGATTCGAGCCGAAGAAATGCAGGCAATCGATCGACAGGCGATTGAACAGATTGGTATCCCGGGTGTGGTGCTGATGGAAAACGCCGGGCGTGCAGCCAGTGATATCTTCAGCTGTGAGTTCGAAGAGCTGTATCCTGGTCCAGTGCTGGTGCTGGCCGGCAAAGGCAACAACGGTGGTGACGGTTACGTCATGGCTCGTTTGCTGGCGGAGCAGGGCTGGCAGGTGCAAACCCTGATTGTCGGCAGCAGCGAGGATATTGTCGGTGATGCTGCGGTGATGCTCGAAATTCTGCAGAATCTTCACCAGCCGATCTCTTTCATTGCTGATGCCAGCGAATTGCGCAGCAGTGTCGCCTCCGCCAAACCGGTAATTATTGTCGATGCTCTGCTCGGTACCGGTTTAAAATCGACAGTCCGAGGGCTCTACGCCGTAGCGATCGAAATCATCAACAGTTCCGCCACTGCAGTTTTTGCTGTCGATATTCCCTCTGGCGTCGATGGCTCAACCGGAAAGATCTGTGGCATGGCTGTGCATGCAGACCTGACGGTCACCTTTGACCACGCAAAAATTGGTCACGGCAGTTTTCCGGGAGCAGCCAACGCTGGGGCGCTTGATGTCGTTGATATTGGCCTTCCGTTGCGTGGTCGTCCTCAGCTGGAGTCAGATGTTCTGTTGGTCGACGCTGCGGATGCTGCTGATTGGTTGCCTGAGCGGCCGGGTGATGGGCACAAAGGGCGTTTCGGCCATTTATTGTTGCTAGCCGGGTCAACCGGCAAAAGTGGCGCTGCAGCGCTGGCTGGTAATGCTGCGGTGCGCGGCGGCTGCGGTTTGGTGACAGTTGGTGCGCCGGCTGCGGTGCATGATATTCTCGAAGTTAAGCTGACTGAGGCGATGACCTGCCCGTTGGCGGATGAGGCTGGATTGCTCGGTTTGCAGGCACAGGGGCTGATCGCTGAGCTTTTAGCTGATCGGCAGGCGTTGGCCGTTGGGCCTGGTTTGGGACAGAGTGAAGGTTTGGCTGAGTTGCTGGCTTGGCTTTTGACAACGACCGAGCTGCCGATGGTGATCGATGCTGATGGTTTGAACCTGCTGGCCGGACAATTAGGGCTGCTCAGACAGCGCTCCGGACCACCGGTGATTTTGACTCCGCATCCGGGCGAGATGGCCCGTTTGAGTGGCTTGTCGATTGCCGAAATTGAGGCAGATCGCTATCAGGTCGCTTGCCGGTTTGCTGCCGAGCATGGTGTCGTGTTGCTGCTCAAGGGTCCGCGGACGGTTGTTGCCGCACCTGACGGCCGGGTTCGGATCAACAGCAGCGGTAACGATGGTTTGGCCAGCGGCGGCAGTGGCGATGTCCTCACGGGCATGATTGGTGCGTTACTGGCTCAGGGATTAAATCCGTTTACGGCTGCCGCTTTGGCCGCATGGCTGCATGGCCGGGCGGCGGAACTGGTTGCTCAAGGGCAGGGGGTGGCCGGGATGGCTGCTTCCGATCTGCTTTGTCAACTTCCGGTGGCCCGCCGGGAATTATGTGAAGGAGTTTGCCAATGCTGACAGCACGAGAGATTATGACGCGGGAAGTGGTGACGGTGACTGCAGAAACCAGTCTCAAGGAATTGGCGAGCAAGTTCGTAGAAACCAGGCACAGTAATATGCCGGTGGTCGATGATGCCGGGAAGCTGATCGCCGTGATCAGTGAAACCGATCTGATTGAACAACAGAAGCCGCTGCACATTCCGACGGTCATGGCTCTGTTCGATGGTGTTTTCTATCTCGACAGTGAGAAACGCTTCAAGGAGCAGGTTGATCGCGTCACGGCAACAACGGTTGGTGAGTTATGCGAGAATACGCCGGTGACTTGCTCACCGGAGAGCACTGTGCGCGAAATTGCCGGGTTGATGAGTAAACACAAGGTCCATCTGCTGCCGGTTGTTGAGGAGGACGAGATGATCGGTGTGGTTGCCCGTCTTGACCTGATCCGCGCTATGGAGGGCTAGGTTGTCCGACTGGGTTTTTCAGAGTACTGATGAGGAACAAACCCTGAAATTGGGAATTCAACTGGGCCGGTTGCTTGAGCAGCCGGCCCTGATTCTGTTGCAGGGGACCCTGGGAGCTGGTAAATCGGTACTGGCCCGGGGGATTGCCCGCGGCCTCGGGGTCGACCCGCAGGTGCCGATCACCAGTCCGACCTTTACTTTGATGAATCACTATCCGGCCCGGCTCGATCTTTATCACTTTGACCTCTATCGTCTTTCTGATGTCGATGAATTAATTGTGATCGGTTTTGATGATTTTGCCTACGGTTCCGGGGTGGCGTTGGTGGAGTGGCCCGAACGGCTTGATAATGATGAGACGCCGGGACTGTGGGTTGAGTTGCAGCATACGGGTGAAGAACAGCGTAAGATTGTTTTTACGGCCAAATCTACGGCGACTGAGCAGTTACTAGCCGCTTTGCAGGATCTGTGCGGGGAGTAATAAGTTGTCGCTCTGATCGTGACCTGCACTGCTCTGCCAGACAGAATCTGGTTTTCGGTAGACATCTGATGTCATATGGAAGTGTTTATGCGAGGTAATAGCCGGAGACAGCCAGTTTTGGCCTGTAATATAATCAACGAAATTGAAGCGTTTATCTGATATTGTCGGTCCTTGATGTGTCGCTTGGACTATAGGTTTGTCTCTTCTCGCAAACGGAGCAGCCGATTCTCGCTCAAACCACATGCTTGCCCGTAAGCTTGCCAAAATTCATTGGCATATTGAACAAACAGTTCCCGGTCAGTGGGGTAGCGTAGCATGTGACGGAAGTTGCGTGCCCTTTGATTCAATGTCAGAGGGCGATGGTAGATCTTCAGGTCGGCGATGTCGATCAGGCCGAGACTACGGTCGGGTTGGACGATGATGTTTCCCCAGTGCAGGGAGCGGAACAGTACACCCTGCCGGTGCAGGTTAGCTACAAAAGACCCCAGCGTTGGAATGATAGCCGCAGCGGGTTGTTGCTGGCAGTGTTCGCGCATGGTTTCGCCCGCCAGTAATTGGTACCAGAGCAGGTCGCGTTTCGGGTGAAGACATCTGCCGACTCGGGTGACTGTGACAGTGGGGATATCGCGCTGTAGCAGGCGTCTGGCGTTGGCCGCAAAACGCATAGCGTAAGGGAAAAATAAAGCGGTAGAGAGAAGTTTCTTGCGCCGGAAGATTTTGATGATCTGACCTTCATCGGTTAGCAGCACCTTTTCTCCGTGCCCATCTTTTTCCAACACCTTGCTGTTTTGGACCAGTTCGGTATATGCGTCGGCAGTGACGGTTTCTATCATATTTCTGCTGTTCAGCTGGCTTCGGTAAGGGGTGTTACGGCCTACAGGGTTAGAGGCCCGATTCACCGTTTACTATGCCTTATTTGGTGGCAGCTCGTCCAGTCTGGAATTGGCTTCTGTGTGAATAGATTCAGACAATCATCGGGGGCAGGAAAAAGCTTTTGACCGGTCGGGAAATTCCTGCTATTAAAGGGACTTTCTGACAGTTTTGGAGATTTCAGCTGGGCTGGTGACACCTCGATTGTCACCGGCTTTTTTCCAATAGGGAGGACGAGGACTGTTATGGCCCTGGTAGTACAAAAATATGGTGGAACCTCGGTGGGAACAGTGGAAAAAATCCGCAATGTTGCCCGTCGGGTGGCCAAGACCTTTGATGACGGCAATGATGTCGTCGTTATCGTCTCAGCCATGGCTGGCGAGACCAATCGTCTGGTGGCCCTGGCTGATGATATCTGTGAGTTTCCCAGCGAACGTGAATATGATGTGCTGGTTTCGACGGGTGAGCAGGTGACCATTGCTCTGCTGTCGATGTGCTTGCAGTCGATGGGGTACAATGCCAAGAGTTATCTCGGCTCACAGATTCCGGTGCGCACCGACAACGATCACTCGCGTGCCCGGATCAAGAGCATTGATGACAAAAAAGTTCGTGAAGACCTGAAGAGCGGCACCATCATTATCGTCGCCGGGTTTCAGGGGATTGACGAGCATGGCAATGTGACAACTTTAGGCCGGGGTGGTTCGGATACTTCGGCAGTTGCCGTGGCTGCAGCTCTCAATGCGGATGTCTGCGAAATCTACACCGATGTCGATGGTGTTTATACCACCGATCCGCGGATGGTCCCGGAAGCCTCGAAAATTGAGAAGATTTCCTACGAGGAAATGCTTGAAATGGCCTCGCTTGGAGCTAAGGTTCTGCAGATTCGCAGTGTAGAGTTCGCTAAAAAATACAACGTCGTCATTCACGTGCGTTCGAGCTTTAACGATAAGCCGGGCACACTGGTTATGAAGGAGGATCAGGAGATGGAGACCGTACTGGTTTCAGGAATTGCCTACAATAAAGATGAAGCAAAAGTCAGTGTTCTCGGTGTGCCTGATCAGCCGGGTATTGCTGCCAAGATTTTTACCCCTCTGGGTGAGGCGGGGATTACCGTCGATATGATCATTCAGAATGTGTCGCGCGACGGTAAAACCGATTTGACCTTTACTGTGCCGAAGGCGGATTGCAAAAAAGCGCTTAAGATTGTCGAAGAAGCTGCTCCGACGATTGGTGCCGAAGGCGTTGCACACAACGAGGCGATTTCCAAGGTTTCAATTATTGGTGTCGGCATGCGCTCCCACGCGGGGATTGCCCAGACCATGTTTGAAACCCTGTCGAAGGAAGGGATCAATATTGAAATGATCTCGACCAGTGAAATCAAGGTTTCCTGTGTGATCGATTCCAAATACACCGAGCTTGCTGTGCGTGTGCTGCACGCTGCGTTCGGTTTAGACAATCCGACCAGTGTAGAGTAACAGCAAGATCGATCAAGAAAGGGTGTAATGTGATGAGCCGGATTCAAATTTACGATACCACGCTACGCGACGGTACCCAGGCTGAGGATATCTCGTTTCAGGTGCAGGACAAGGTGCAGATTGCTCGCCGGCTTGATGAGCTGGGGATCGATTACATCGAGGGTGGTTGGCCCGGCTCGAACCCGAAGGACATTACCTTCTTTCACGAAATCAAAAAAGAGACGCTCAATCACAGTAAAATTGCCGCTTTCGGTTCAACTCGCCGCGCCAAGGTGACGCCAGCTGAAGACAATAACATTCAGATGCTGATCGAGGCTGAACCGGATGCCGTGACCATTTTCGGCAAGACCTGGGATTTCCATGTGCGTGAAGCCTTGCGTATCTCGTTGGAAGAGAATCTGGAGCTGATCAACGATTCACTGGTTTACCTGAAAGGGCGGATCGGTGAAGTGATCTATGATGCCGAGCATTTTTTTGATGGTTATAAAGCAAACCCGGAATACGCTATCAAGACTCTGCAGGCCGCTGCAGCGGCCAACATCGATTGCATAGTTCTCTGCGATACCAATGGCGGCACCATGCCGTACGAAATCCCGGCGATTATGGACGAAGTGAAAAAAGCAGTTTCAACACCGCTTGGCATTCACGCTCATAATGACAGTGAGTGCGCAGTGGCCAATTCAATGATGGCGGTCAGTTGTGGTGCGGTTCATGTTCAGGGAACCATGAACGGTTTTGGTGAGCGTTGCGGTAATGCGAACCTCTGCTCAATTATTCCATCGTTGAAATTGAAAATGGGTAAGGAATGTTTGAGTGATGGCAACCTCAAGACACTGCGCAGGGCGTCGCGCTACGTTTACGAATTGGCTAACTTGGTGCCGAACAAGCATCAGGCCTATGTCGGAAACTCAGCCTTTGCCCATAAAGGCGGAGTGCACGTTTCGGCAATTCAGCGCCATCCTGAAACCTATGAACATATCCGCCCTGAACTGGTTGGAAACACGACCCGAGTGTTGGTTTCGGACCTCTCCGGCCGTTCAAATATCCTCGCCAAGGCAGAAGAATGTGGTATCGAGTTGGATAGCAAAGATCCGGTTACTTTGGAGATCCTTGAGGATATCAAAGAGCTGGAAAATCAAGGCTTCCAGTTTGAGGGTGCCGAAGCCTCATTTGAGCTGTTGATGCTCAAAGCGATGGGTAAGCTGAAGCATTATTTCACCGTCTCAGCGTTTCGGGTTATTGACACCTTGCGCGACAGTGACAAAGCTCCTGTTGCCGAAGCGACGGTTAAGGTCAAAGTCGGAGGCAACGTTGAGCATACGGCGGCTGATGGTAACGGACCGGTGAACGCTCTCGACATGGCGTTACGTAAGGCTTTGACCAGCTTCTATCCACAGTTGAGCGAGGTTAAGCTGCTCGATTATAAGGTGCGGGTGCTGCCCGCAGGCAAGGGTACTGAATCGGTTACCCGGGTTCTGGTTGAGTCTGGGGACCAGGAAAGCCGTTGGGGGACTGTCGGAGTCAGCAGCAACATCATTGATGCTTCCTACCAAGCTTTGGCCGATGCTTTGACGTATAAATTGTATAAAGACAAAACCTAAAAACAAGTTACGAATTAGATAGTTTTTGAGTTTAAGCCGCACTTTCCAGCAGGGGAGTGCGGCTTTTTTTATCAATGTTCGTCAAATATTTAACGTTTAATCGTCTTGATCGTCATAATGTTGACGAAATTTCCTGTCCATTTCCTCGCTTTGTATGATCGGCTGTCGGACCTTGCAAGTATCTGTTTTATGGTTATAAGTTTACGCTGACGAAAAAGTTGGTAGAGCAGTGATGGAGAAAAAGCTAAGGGTTTCATAGTGTTGGCGAGTGTTAATTATGTAATGTAGGGTCATTTGCACTAATTTGAAGGCTATTTCGCCAAAAAAATGACGAAGATTGTCGGTATTCAAGGGGCTAGATATTACTATTTTAAAAAGTCGTGGCCAGCTGAAAGGTTAGTTGAGTGTAACTGTCTGTAAAATAATAGGAAGTAGAGATCTCCAGAAATGGCCTCAGTGGTCTGTACAGGGTTGGCACAAGATGTGTATTTAGTTGAAGAGCCAACCAATCTTCAATGGTGGACCGTATATGGATAGTTTGAAATATGCTGCCAATAATAACTTGATCACCTGGAGGTCACAAATGAAATGTCCTAAGTGTAAAGGCAGAATGTACTCCGAGAAATATTATGATTTTGTTCGTGCGTTTGATGCTTGGAAGTGTTGCGCGTGTGGCGAAGTTGTTGATCCGACTATCCTGGCAAACCGGGCACGCAACCACAGTGTATATATCGGCTAAAAAATAAAAACGTGAATATACTAAAAAGCCGGAGCAGATGCTCCGGTTTTTTTTTGTTTACTCTGCGATCAGATTAAGTTTCAGAGGTTTCAACTGGTTCTTGGCTGTCGTGGCCAGCTGATGTGAACCCCGTTGCGAGCTTTATCATTCCGATCAGTGCGACGACCGCAAAAAATAATCCTCGCAAATACTTAGGTTCTTTTCCTTCACTGATGAAGGTGACATTGTCCGGGACTGTCATATTCATCTCTTGCAGCAATTCTTTCAGTTTTTCACGGTTAGAGTCTGCAATCAAGTTGTCCGCAGTCATGCCGAGAATGTCACGGCGGCCAAAAATGAAGTCGTTGTTCTCCTGAACAAACTTTTGCCGCTCAGCGTCTGTGTTTAGCTTGAAATAGTAGGTTTTTAGGACGTCAACGATTTGTGGATCCCGTGTCTCAAACCAAACGCCAATTTCGGGACTGTCAGCAGTGCGTTTAAGGGGAACCAGGAAGGAATCTATTTCAATGGTTCCAGACATGTTGATTGCCTGCATAAGGTCCTGGTAGCCACCACTAACATTAAGCCACTCACGGCTCGGTCCTTGTGTTTCAAGCTCGATGATTGTGAGTTGTTGTGGTTCGCTGTTGCGAAGCTTTAGGCTTAGGTCGTTGTAGCCAAGCCAAGCCAAAAGCAAACATACTGCCAGAAGAGTAACGCGAAATCTTTTCATTGACATATCCTTTGCGACAAAAAAATCGGGCCGCCTAAAAAGGCGGCCCAGAGTATCGCAAATAAAAGTTATTGGTACAAGTCTTATGCGCCAGCAGTTTCGCTTGCGTCGACGACTACATCACCTTGGCTCATCAGTGAAACGATAACCAGTGCGAGGAAGGAGAGTGGGATCGAGATCAGCGCCGGGCTGTTAAACTGAACCGGAGCGTCCTGTGGCAGCAGACCGTAGCGTACCCACATGTCCGGGGAGATCAGGATCAGGCCCAGAGAGCTGATCAGGCCGACCATAACCGAGGCAGCAATGCCTTTGGCGGTGGTCTTCTTCCAGAACAGCAGCATCAGGATCGCCGGCAGGTTAGCCGAGGCGGCAACCGCGAAGGCCCAACCGACCAGGAAGGAAACGTTCATACCTTCGAAGACGATTCCCAGGTAGATGGCGATACAGCCAACGACGACTGCTGAGATCTTACCGGCGCGAACTTTGCCAGCATCACTCATCTTCATGCCGAGGAAGTTATCCATCAAGTCGTGGGCAACTGCACCCGATGCGGCAACAATCAGGCCGGAGACGGTACCAAGAACAGTCGCAAAGGCGAGTGACGAGATGACCGCGAACAGTACCACCCCGAAGGATAGTGCCAGCAGCGGTGCCGACATGTTGTTGTCAGTCAGGTTGATAACACCGTTGGTCATGGCACCCATACCGAGGAACAGGGTCAGGACATAGAAGAAGCCGATTGCCGCGATGGCGACGATGGTCGACTTACGGGCAGCAGCCTGACTCGGAACAGTGTAGTAACGGATCAGGATGTGTGGCAGAGCTGCGGTACCGCAGAACAGAGCCAGCATCAGCGAGATGAAGTTAAACTTTTGCAGACCGGTCGCATTGTCAACCTTGAACTTCAGGCCTGGACGCAGCACGCGATCACCTGGGGTCGGCTTCTGGAAGTAGATGGTGGTGGTGTTGCCGCCTTCTTTAATGTACTTCTTGCCCCAGAGAACGATCGTGGAATCTTTAAGGGCGGAGAGGTAAGCAAGTGGGCCAACAGCGCCGGTTGCAGTTACTTCTTTGCCATCCATCATCAGGGTTTTTACGTGACCGACTGGGAAGAACTTCCCTTCTTCTTTTGCGGCGCCGTTGAACTTTTTGGTACCGTCAGCCATTTTGGTCATGAAGAGAGTTTCTTCCAGGGTGTAACCGGCTTCAGATTTATTCAACTGCCAGATCGACTCTTCGCCGTTTTTGGACAGTTTGACAAAACCAGCTTCGCCATAGCTTGAATCGAGACCGGCAACAACAGTGTAGCCAGGCTCGCTGATTTCCATAGCGGCAGTTGCCTGCATGGTCTTGAAGTCATGGTAAGCAGCACCATTGTTTTCAGGAGTGGTGGTGAGACCTTTCATCAGTACGGCAATAACAACAACCGTTGACATGATCAGCAGCAGGGCGCCTTTAAAGAACTGAACGTAGGTAGTGGAAGCCATACCGGCAGTTGCAACGATGAGGGTAACAACAACACCAACGATGCAAACGCCAACCCAGTGTGGCAGTCCGAGCAGCGGCTGAACCAGGACGCCTGCACCAACCATCTGCGGGATCAGGTAGAAAACCGAAACCAACAGGGTGGAAATAGCGGCGGTCAGCTGGATTGCTTTGGAGTTGAACTTAGAGTCGAGAGCATCGGTAAAGGTAAATTTACCGAGGCGCTTCATCGGCTCAGCAACCAGGAACAGGGCGACGATCCAACCTGCCAGGTAACCGATGGAGTACATCCAGCCATCGTAACCGGCTGTTGCGATCATGCCG
>CALZLE010000113.1 GCA_945788205.1 uncultured Desulfuromonadales bacterium | reverse complement strand
TTTCATTTCTGGACACCTGATGTTTATCAGGGGGCTCCGGCACCGATCGGTGGACTGATGGCGACCGCCGCCAAAGGTGCGGTGCTGACGGCTCTATTGCCGCTGTTGGCCGGATTGGGAGCTGCTGCGGTTGAGATCAAGCAGGTTCTTTGGTTGCTGTCGATTCTGACCATGCTGGTCGGGACTTTTTCCGCTTTGATTCAGACAAATTTGAAGCGGATGTTAGCCTATTCCTCGGTCACCCACATGGGGTATCTGCTGATTGCCTTACTGGTCGGTGGCGCTGAAGGTGGGCAGGCCCTGCTGTTTTATTTGGTGGTTTATTCCTTCGCGACCTTTGGGGCTTTCGGTGTGATTACCTCATGGGCTTTGGAGGATGAAGAGATTCAGGATTGCGCTGACATCCGTGGACTCGGTTATCTGCATCCGCGTCGTTCGTCGGCGTTGGCGGTCTTCATGTTGTCTCTCGCTGGGATTCCACCGTTGGCCGGCTTCTTTGGTAAATTCGGCATCTTTCACGCGGCGCTGCAACATGGGTATTTGGAGTTGGCCGTTATCGGGGTGCTCGCTTCGCTGATCTCGCTCTACTATTATCTGCGCCCGGTGATCGTCCTGTTTATGCAGGATCGGGAAGCTTACCAACTTCGCTCTGGCTGCAAAGAAGAGTTTGTTCTGCTGGGAGGATGTTGTGCGGCGATTCTTCTCTTTGGTGTCTATCCTGGACCGTTGCTCGATATCGTCAGTCTGATTTTGCCCTGATTTCTGCAGCTTGGCACCCACCCGTCTCATTTAAGTAGCTGTGTTCGAAGGTTGGCCGGGGTCGTCAGAATGTTCCCCTCTCTCCGCTGACTATTTCGAAGGCTGTGTTGCCAGAGAATATCGATTTTGTCCCTGAGCCTTGGCTGTATCAAGCTGCTTTTCTACAAGAGCGTAGAGGTCGGATGGTTTAAGTTGACGATCCGGAACGAGCGTTGCTCCACCGACACTGACGGTCACATTTTTTGAGATCGGGGAACGCTCATGTGGCACATTTGCCGACTCGACTGTTAAACGAAACTTTTCTGCGAGCAGGTCAAGCGATTCAATCGGGGTATTGGGCAGCAGGGCGATAAATTCATCTCCAGAGACCCGGGCAAAGAAATCGCCACCGCGATTCAAAATCGTATTCATCAAGTCTGTAATTTTCACGAGACATTCGACACCAGTACTGCATCCATAATGTTCGTTATAGCGTTTGAAAAAATCGATATCGATTGCCAGCATCGATAGCGGTTGGCTCTCACGTTGACAGCGGCGCCATTCGCGATCCAGATTTTTTTCGAAAAATTGTCGGTTGGCAATGCCGGTGAGTGGATCGATTGTCGTCAATTTATGAAGGTAGTCACGCTGCTGCTTTAATTCAAAATGTACCTTGACTCGCGCCTGCACGATCTCCTCAATCAGCGGTTTGCTGACAAAGTCAGACGCCCCGGCCTGGAAGCATTTCACCTGGTCTTCGGTCGAAGTCAGAGCAGTGATGAAAATAATCGGAATTTCTCTCGTTGCAGGGTTCTCTTTTAGACTTTCGCTAAGATCTTGACCGTCGAAGATCGGCATCTGGACGTCCAGCAGAATCAGGTCGAAGGGCTCGAATTGGGCCAACCTGAGGCCTTCTATCGAGTTGTCAGCGCAGACAACCTCATAATCACTCTCAAGAAAGCTCTTTAGTATTTTGCGGATCACTTCATCGTCATCTACGACTAAAATTCTTCCGGTTGGTGTGTCCATACTTCCCTCTAACTGAACAATTTAGAATACATATGCAGCCCCAAGAGCAGCAATGCTTCAGAGGCCTTTGATTCATTGGTACTATTCTAGATGAGTTTCCAGCAAAGACATTTGACGCCAGAAATATTTTTCTACAGGCAGTCTACAGTACCGTTTGCACGACCGCAAGAAAATCGAAAAAATCTAATTTCTGAAATTAAATGAAATGCTTAGCGCATTCCGAAACGAGTCAATAGTTTACCAAGTTTGAGATTGAGGAAGTGGTCGCGATGCAGCGAAGAGAGGACTGGTGATTTACGCATTTCATACTTTCTCAATTCCTGCATTAACTGTGGGTGTGGCCCGAGTTTGATCCCTTTACGAAACGCCTTCAAAGCTGGTCCGCGTTTGTTGGCCAACAGGTATATTCGCCCCAGATTAAGGTAGTGATCGGCATTGACCGGTTCTTCAGTAAGGGCTTCGGTGCAGACATAAA
This sequence comes from uncultured Desulfuromonadales bacterium, assembly GCA_945788205.1. Classification (GTDB taxonomy): domain Bacteria; phylum Desulfobacterota; class Desulfuromonadia; order Desulfuromonadales; family Geopsychrobacteraceae; genus Malonomonas. The sequence continues at coordinate 4,767 of CALZLE010000113.1, read as the reverse complement.
TGGCGTCGGAAAACTCGTTTTTGACCTTTGCGCGGCAATAGGCAAGAAAAGAGCGCACTTTCGGAGTACTGTGTAGCCTGTCAACCTCCTCTAATAGCAACATCGCCTCAAGAGGGTTGCCCGAGTTTAACGTCGCAAGAGCTTCATCTAGCCGCTCGTTATATTTGTCAGTCAACCCTTTGGGGTTTGCTGCGGGATTCTGCGGAGAGGCAACAGCTTTCTCCGCGGTTTTTCTCTGGCTGCTGTCACATGGTTTAAGTGTTTCTGTGAGAGGAAAAAGCTTTCTGCAACTCGGGCATTTACATTTATTTGCCGTTGCTGGAATCTTACTTTGAGGAATTTCTATCTTGACACCACAGCTTGGACAGCAAAATAACATCTGCGACATAATACCCCCCCCCTGAAAATATAGAGTTGAGCCTAGGCTTCTCATTAAAACATACAGGGGGGACGAAAAAGAAACAAGCTGTCGGCAAAAAAATCGACTTGAAGGGGAGAGGGGAATGTGTAAGGTTGAACTGGCAAAAATGCTCGTCTTTGCTCTGATCGTTTTCTATGAAAGAGATGGGTTGATAATGAGCCTGCAGCTGATTTATTTTTCGCCGACTGGCACGACTCGAAAAAGCGTTGCAGCGATCGCCAACAACGAAAAGAACCGTCACTATTCCCCTCGTCTTCCAATGGTGTATCATCTACGGGTAACCCCCGCAGAAAGGAACCGCAATGTACGAACTCTACGGGATGCAAAAAACTCGTTCGACACGGGTGACTTGGGCGCTGGAAGAGATCGGTGCTGAATATCAGTATCACTTGGTCAACTTGATGAAAGGCGAAGGCCAGTCTCCCGAATTTCTCAAGCTGAACCCTTATGGTAAAGTTCCAGTGCTGGTTGACGGTGATCTGGTGCTGACCGAATCGGCAGCAATCTGTACCTACCTTGGAGATAGTCATCCAGAGTCTGAGCTGGTCCCGCGGGCAGGAACTGCCACGCGCGGAACATACGATCAGTGGTGTCATTTCATCATGTCTGAGTTGGAGCAGCCACTTTGGACTATCGGCAAACACAGATTTGTTTTTCCGGAAGATAAAAGGGTTCCGGCGATTCTGGATGTTGCGCTCTGGGAATTTCAGCGCGTTGCAAAAGTGCTGGCGAAGGCCCTGGAAGGCTGTGATTATCTTGTTGATGATAGTTTTACCATGGTCGATATCTTGGCCGCACACACCTTGACTTGGGCGCGGGGGTTCAAAATTCCAAACGATTTAGAAGTCTTGGATCAATATCAGCAGAAGATCTGTTCACGGGCCGCGTTTGAGCGCGCTCGCGAGCGGGAATCTGCCGCAAAATAGGAGACGTAAAATGGCAAGCAAAGAGCAGATCAATACATTTCTCACCTCACCGCTGATCGGTGTCGTTGGTGCGTCGAACAATCGCGACAAATTCGGCAACAAAGTGTTGCGCTGTTACCTGGAAAACAATTATCAAGTTGTCCCTGTGCATCCGGCACAAACAGAGATCGAAGGGCTTGCCTGCGTGGCTTCAGTTGTCGAACTCCCAGATGAGGTCAAAAGCATCTCGGTGATTACACCACCGCAGATTACCGAAAAAGTTGTACAATTGGCGGCGGAAAAAGGGATCAAAAATATCTGGATGCAACCGGGCGCACAGAGCAATGTGGCGATCAGTTTCTGTGAAGAAAAAGGCATCAATCTGATTGCTGATGGAACCTGTGTGCTGGTGGAGTTGGGTTTCAGCGAACATTAAATTGTCAGGGATAATTTGCATTTGCGGCTTTTGCCGCTATCAATAAGAATACACCCGTCCATTTTTCTGAAGGCTTCACTATGATTGGGATCAAAAAAGGCCTCGATCTGCCGCTTAACGGTGTACCACAGATGCAGATTGAAATCGGTCGGCCGGTGCGGCACGTGGCCCTGCTGGGTGACGATTACCAGGATATGAAACCGACCCTGCTTGTTGGTGAAGGGGATTCGGTTGCCTTGGGGCAGCCGCTGTTTACCGATAAAAAGTACCCGGATGTGTGTTACACGGCACCCGGTAGCGGCAAGGTCGTCGCCATCAACCGGGGCGATCGGCGGCGGTTCCTGTCGCTGGTGATTGAGTTGACTGGTGAGGAGGAAATAACTTTTCCGGTCGTCCCTGTGGAGCGTTTGGCACAGTGTACTGACGTCGAGATTGAAGATCAATTACTGAAAACAGGTCTCTGGCCGGTTTTTCGTACCCGCCCCTACAGCAAGGTCCCGGCCCCGGGTTCTCGTCCGGCCGCGATCTTCGTAACCGCCATCGACACCAATCCATTAGCCGCCGACCCGCAGCTGATTATCGCTGAGAAAACAGATGAGTTCGAGGCTGGGCTGAAAGTTGTTCGTCGGCTGACTGATGGCAAACTTTATCTGTGTAAACAGCCGGACGCGCAAATTTCTGTCCCGGCGGATACCACTGTTAGCGAATTCACTGGTCGACACCCGGCCGGCCTGGTCGGCACCCACATCCATTTTCTTGAAAAAGTCGATCAGCAGCGTTGCGTTTGGCATCTCGGCTACCAGGATGTCATCGCCATCGGTCATCTGTTTCTCACCGGGCGATTATTAACGGAGCGGATCGTTGCGCTGGGCGGGCCGGCGGTGAAAAACCCACGCTTGCTGAGGACCAGACAGGGGGGCTGTCTCTCTGAATTAGTCACCGGGGAGTTGCAGGAGGGTGAAACGCGTGTCATTTCCGGTTCGGTCCTGGGTGGTCGGACTGCCAGTGACAGCCTCGACTACCTCGGTCGTTACCACAATCAGGTTTCAGTGCTGACGGAGGATCGAGAGCGCCGGCTGCTCGGTTGGGGGATGCCCGGCTTCGATAAGTTTTCCCTCAAGCGGGTGTTCGCTTCGACCCTGCTGCCGCGACGCCCTTTGGCATTGACGACCAGCAGCCATGGGAGTTCGCGGGCGATGGTGCCGACCGGTGCCTTCGAAAAAGTTCTGCCACACAATACCAAGGCAACCTGGTTGCTCCGTTCATTGCTGACTCTCGACACCGATCTGGCTCAAGGTCTCGGTTGCCTGGAGCTGGATGAAGAGGACTTGGCTTTGTGTAGCTTCGTCTGCTCCGGGAAAATCGATTATGGGAAGCATTTACGGCAAACCCTGCAAAAGATAGAGAAAGAGGGCTGATGAAAGCGCTACGGAACATTCTCGATAAGCTTCATCCGCATTTTACAAAGGGGGGCAAGTACGAGAAACTCTACCCTTTGTATGAGGCCGCAGACAGCTTTATTTATACTCCCGGCGAGGTGACCGATGGTGCGCCGCACCTGCGTGATGCTATCGACCTGAAGCGGGTGATGATCACCGTGGTTGTTGCGCTGCTGCCCTGTTTTTTTATGGCGATGTGGAACACTGGTTACCAGGCTAACAGCGCCATGCAGTTGACCGGTGGCAGCGTCGAGGGTTGGCGCGGCGCCTTGCTGGCTCTGCTCGGCTACGCTGGTAACCCGAACAGCTTTGTTGATAACCTTTTGCTCGGTGCGGTCTGGTTTGTGCCGATTTATCTGGTGACCAATATCGTCGGGGGGTTGTGGGAAGCGCTGTTCAGCATTGTCCGCGGTCATGAGATCAACGAAGGATTTCTGGTCACCGGTTCGTTATTTCCATTAATCTGCCCGCCGACCTTACCGCTCTGGCAGGTGGCATTGGGGATCAGCTTTGGTGTCGTCATCGGCAAAGAGATTTTTGGCGGGACCGGCAAGAACTTCCTCAATCCGGCACTGACTGGTCGGGCCTTCCTGTTTTTTGCTTACCCGGCGCAAATCTCCGGCGGTAACAGTGTCTGGATCGCTGCCGATGGCGCCAGCGGTGCAACTGCTCTTGGACGGGCGGCGGAAGGCGGCGTGCAGGCGGTGACCAGCATGTACAGCTGGTTTGACGCCTTTATCGGTACCATCCCCGGCTCGATGGGCGAAACTTCGACCCTGGCCTGCCTGTTCGGTGCAGCGATTCTGGTGATAACCGGTATCGGTTCCTGGCGGATCATGTTTTCCTGCCTGCTTGGTGCGCTTTCGCTTTCGGCGCTGTTTTTGTTGGTCGACAGCAACACCAACCCGATGTTCGCGCTTGGCCCACAGTGGCACCTGGTGCTTGGTGGCTTTGCTTTCGGACTGGTGTTTATGACCACCGATCCGGTTTCCGGAGCCATGACCGAAGAAGGGCAATGGCTCTACGGACTGCTGATCGGGGCCATGTGTATCCTGATCCGGGTGGTTAATCCGGCTTACCCGGAAGGGATCATGCTGGCGATCCTGTTCGGCAATGTCTTTGCCCCGGTGATCGACCAGTTGGTGCTCAAGTATCACATCAAGCGGAGGTTGCGCCATGTCGAGGGATAGCACCAGCAAAATCCTCAGTGTCGCTCTGCTCCTCTGCCTGGTCTGCTCGATCCTGGTGTCTTCGGCAGCCGTTTTGCTGAGTGACCGTCAGGAGCGCAACAAAATTGAGGAGAAGCGCAAGAATATCCTCCAGGCTGCCGGGCTCTATCGTGAGGGGGCATCGATTGTTGAGCTTTACCAGCAGGTCGAGCCACGCATCATCGATTTGCAGAGCGGCTGGTTCAGCGATCGTTTCGATCCGGTTGTCTTCGACAGTCGAGTGCTGGTAAAGGACCCGAAGTTGAGTCAGGCAATCCCCGATCCGCTCGATCTGGCCGACATCAAGCGCCGCTCCCACTACAAAGATGTCTACCTGGTGCGCGCGGGTGAACAGCTG
>CALZLE010000112.1 GCA_945788205.1 uncultured Desulfuromonadales bacterium | reverse complement strand
CTATCTACAAAACAACGAAGAAAACCCCTCTCAAACACCCGAAATTCACTAATTCATATATTGTAACCATACAACTTCATAGGCTTTTAGTCTTTTGGCAGCCTAATTGCACAATACCCTAGGAACTGTCGAGAGAATAGTCTTCTCGGCTATATCACTGTTTTTCATTAGAAGCGTCGTCATATAACGTCTTTCTATTTTGATATTCCCTTGGAGGGTTTTTCTGTGATGACCGACAGTAAAACGTTTGACCTGTATCTCGCCAGCGACACTGACAATCCCACCGCCGGTACCAGCATTGAGTACCTCGCAGAAAGCTACGGCGATGACATTTTTCAACGCCTGCTGAACGATTTACTCAACACGGATTTCAGCAAACAGGAAGCGACCGATTTTTGGCATGCCGCGATGCGCAACTTCAACGAAGACAGCAAGCGCATGAATTGGCGCTCTGTGGTCCTCGACTACCTGCTCATCCGCACCGACCTGCTGAAAAATCCCCGCATTATCGATGCAGAGGAATTGAAGCATCTACAAACCGAAGCGGTCACTGACGGACTGACCAATCTCTACAATCAAGCACACTTCAAACAGCGCCTGGCAACGATTATCGAAGAACACAGTACCGACTCGGATGCCGTCTTTTCGCTCATCATTCTCGACCTTGATCGATTTAAACAGTTCAATGATCGCTGCGGTCACCTGCGCGGTGATCGTGCCTTGGAAAAAATTGGCAAATTAATCCAATCGCAGATCCCTAAAAGTGCCCTGGCAGCACGTTATGGCGGTGAAGAATTTACCGTTATTCTGCCACGGACGGAACTGTCAGACGCGATTGAAATAGCCGAAAACATCCGTGCCAAAGTGGCTGACACTGAGTTTGATGGCGAAGATCGCCTCGACAGCGGAAAACTGACAATCAGCGGAGGCATTGCCAGCTATCCGATTGCCGGGCCAACCAGCGCGGATATGATTACCTATGCTGACAACAAACTCTATGAAGCCAAAGTCACCCGAAACAGCATCTCTCCACGGGCCAATAACAGCCGGCAGATTATTCGACACAGCTACCGAAGTATCGTCGAGATCTGCACCCCAAATTCCGAAACCTTCAAAAACTCCCTCAGTGCCGACATCAGTCACACGGGCATCCTGCTGAAAAGCTCATCCCCAGCGATCGTCGGCACCGACATGAAGCTGCGCTTCCCCTACCCGTTCTGGCCGGCTGAGCACTCCACCAACGGGCAAGTCAAACACATCCGCAGAAACGGTCGTCGCGGTGCCTTCATGGTCGGTATTGAATTTTTACAACCACAGAACGAATTTCTCGAAGAAATTCTGCTGCGCTAAAAGACAATCAAGCTCAAAATACGCAACATCTTGCCCTTAGCCCTTTTTATCCGCTACACTTGCGCCTGCTGAAACTCGCTTTTTTTCAGGAGGACAAAATGGCCGCGACAGTATGGTTTGCCGATTTACGCTCAGGGAACCGCGAGAACCTGTTTGATAAATTACGCCGGCTGCTTAATAGTGCCGGGCTGCTGCAAGTCGTTAAACAGGACGACCTGACCGCCATAAAGCTGCATTTTGGTGAAAAAGGCGGACATGCCTATGTTCGGCCCGTCTTTATCCGCGAAATTGTCGATCAGGTCAAACAGGCTGGCGGCAAACCCTTTTTGACCGATTCCAACACCCTTTACCCTGGCCAGCGCAAAGAAGCAGTCTCTGCACTCTCCTGCGGCATTCAAAACGGTTTTGCCTATGCAGTGGTCGATGCTCCCCTGATCATGTCTGATGGCCTGCGCGGCAGCTCCGCCAAGCGGGTCGCAATCGCTGGCGAGGTACTCCAGAGTACCGACATTGGCCTGGAAATCCTCGAAGCCGACACAATGATAACGGTCAGTCACTTCAAATGCCACGAATTGACCGGTTTTGGCGGGGCGATCAAAAACTTGGGGATGGGCTGTTCGAGCCGCGCTGGAAAGCTGGAGCAACACTCCAGCGTTGCTCCGACCGTTGCGTCGGAGTCATGCAACCTCTGCAGAGCCTGCCTGGCAGCCTGCGCTCACGAGGCGATCAGCCTTGATGACTCCACCGCACAGATCGATCCCGATAAATGCGCCGGCTGCAGCCGCTGCATCACCATCTGCGAACAGCACGCGATCCAGATTCAGTGGAACGAGGCTGCTGACAACGTCATGCGTAAAATGGCGGAATATGCCCTCGGCGCGGTAAGCGGCAAGCAGCGCAAGCAGCTGTACGTTAATTTCATCACGCAAGTCAGTCCGTCCTGCGATTGCTACGGACACTCCGACGCGGCAATCGTCCCAGACATCGGAATCCTCGCCAGCACCGACCCGGTTGCGCTCGATAAAGCCTGCGCGGACCTGGTCAATCAGTCGCAGGGATTACCCGGTACGGCACTGACCAGCGGCCATGAACCGGGCGGCGACAAGTTCCGCGGTGTGCACCCAAATATCGATTGGGAAGTCACCCTCGAACATGCAGCGAAAATCGGCTTGGGCGAAACTGAATACATACTGAATCGATTAAAACCGGAAGGGGAAGCTTGGTAGCTCAGCTATTGAGGTCCTTTAGCAGCTTTTCCAGCCGTTGACGTCCAGCGTCACCCGGCCAGCCTCGCAGTCCAAATAGTTGCAGCTGACCATCGATCGTTTTGATTCCAAGAGCGCGGCGCGGCAACAGAAATGCCAGCGTCAGGCCGAACATCAATAACAGGGTCGCAAACCAGACCAACCCCTCGCCCGGATCTTTTGACAACTGAAAACCGACGCTCCGATTGCCGAACTCATCTTGCCCGTATGCGGTCTGATAAAAACTGACACCACGATACGTCAAAGGCTCGTTGACCCGAATCGTCCCTTGTTTAACCAGCTGCCCAGCTTCAAAAACCGAAACCTCCGCCTCCATCTGCTTGAGAATCGGATCACGAAAAGCAACATCCTTGAGTCGAAAGGCCGGGTGCGCTGCGGAACCGAACTGCTCGAACTTTTCTCCGACCAGATACTGCCCGACCACTCGTTCCCGCTCTAACACATCAATCGTTAAAACCCTGGCCTCTGGATCAAAGCCGCGCATTTGTCCACTGAACGGGCTGCCAGGCACGCTAAAAGCTTCATTATCGTAAAGTATCAACTGCCCATGACTGATGCCGGTTGCTGCGTCAAGCAAATCAAAGCGGAGTTGAATCGGATAATAACGCAGCCGAAAGGCATCAACACGAAACTGAAAGTCGAGCTCACGATTCTCCTGACTCTCCCAATCAAAATAGAGCTTATTCGGTTGCTGCAGGTAGGTATTGATAGTCCCGACAAAACCGGTTTCGCCGAGAATCCCGCCGAGCATGATCAGCAACACGGCAATATGCACCAGTGTCGATCCCCAGCGGCCCTGCGAACCTCGTGAAGCCACCAAGTGTCCGTTAGCAACTGCTGTCCGGTAACCGGCAGCGTTGAGTTGCTTTTCTACGGAGGTCAGATCCTCCGCCAGCAACGGTGTACCACCTTTTAGCCTGGCTGCCAGCAGCTGCTGCAGTTGCTGCTGATAATGCCATTTGTTCGGAAATGATTGGATCGTGCAGCAGATCAGATTAAGCGCCAGCAGGCCGAGCAGACTCCGAAACCAGAGACTTTGGTAAAAAAGCTCGTAGCGTTGCGATTCAACCGGGGAGATGGTACCACCGATGGCGAGAACAGCCAGAAGCATTAACAACAGCAGTGTGAGTTTTACGGAACTAAAAACTTTGAGCATCGGCGGAAGGCGCCCCTCAACAGCAGGTAATTAGCCTGCGATGTCACAGACTGAGAAAATGTACAGATTCTCATATTGTATAAGAAATTGAGCGTGAGGCAAAGCTTTTGCTCAGACTTCAGGAACGATTACTCAGAACGGAATTGCGGCCGTGAGGTATTCGGAGCATTTTTCATTTGCATCAGCTGCGGGATCTGGCGAACCCCAATACGCAGACCGTCGATATATCTGCCCGCAGAAACAGTTAGCGGCTTTGGCACCACACCGCCAAAAACCCCGACATACTCCCCAGGATTCGGCTGCCCACCCCGATAGTTGTTACGAACTCGCAGGTAGACAGCTCCGGGCTTTGCCAACGGTAGAAGAAAATGTCCATCCACATCACTGCGCGTTGAAACCGCCAAAGGCTCTTTGGAGAGGTCAGCATCGGCAAAGGCAAAAACCAGCAGCCCAGCAACGGGTTGCTTATCTACATCGATCAGCTGCCCGCTGATACCGGTGTTTGACGGATCGGTCAGCCCCTCAAACCGCCAAGCAGCAGCGTGAATTCCAGCATCGCTGGTTTG
>CALZLE010000111.1 GCA_945788205.1 uncultured Desulfuromonadales bacterium | reverse complement strand
CTTAGCTGGTCGCCTTTTTTTGTGCCCTGAGCTTGACATAACGTGAAAGAAAAATAATAATTAAAGACTAAAAATTAAACGCTAGAATGAATTTTCAATGACAAACAATGAATTACAAAAACTGGGCGAGTTCGGTCTGATCCGACGGATACAACAACAGGCTGGAACAGCAGACCATCTGGTCAAAGGGATCGGTGATGATTGCGCCATCCAGCGGCAGGAATCAGACTGGGATCTTTTGACCAGTACCGATCTGCTGATCGAAGGTGTGCACTTCAACCGGCAGTGGATCGGGATGGAAGAGCTGGGCCACAAATCGGCAGCAGTTAATATCAGTGATATTGCAGCAATGGGTGGCCGGCCCAAAAGTCTGTTTCTTGGGGTTGCCAGCCCGGCAGAGATATCGGTTGTCGAATTAGAACAGTTTACCAAGGGGTTTTTAGCCGAAGCCGAAAAATACGGAGTGACCCTGGCGGGGGGCGATACGAGTCGTTCCCTCGGACCCCTGATGATTTCGGTGACTGTTCAAGGTGAAATCGAGGTCGGTAAGGCAATCTGTCGAGACGGTGCCAGGCCAGGAGATGCCATCTATGTTTCCGGAACTTTAGGTGACAGCGCCTTGGCATTGACCGAACTGATGGCCTGTCGTCAGCCTGATAAATATTTATTGAGTCGACATAACACACCATCGGCCCGAGTTTCACTCGGGCGACTGTTGGCTGATCAGCAGTTGGCCACAGCGATGCTCGATGTCTCTGATGGAGTGCTCTCCGATTTAGGTCATATTTTGACCGCGTCGGCTGTTGGAGCAGAATTGATTTTGACAGCATTGCCGCTGTCGGAACCTTTCCGTAACGCGATGCAGAAGGATGCGCAACTGATCGACTTGGCCTTGACTGGTGGCGAGGATTACGAGCTGTTGTTCACATCTGCAGATCAAAATCTGTCGGATATGGCAGGGGTAGGTTCAGAATTGACGAAAATTGGCACTGTTCAGCAAAGGCCAGGACTTCGGATTATAAATGCTGATGGTAGTCTCTACCAATGTTCACGAGGCGGTTTTGACCATTTCTCCCGATGAAATTAATGCCGGATTGGACGACGCGGAGGTTCCGGTCGATGAGAAAGGGAGTCCAGTTGTTGGAGGAGATATCCCGGAAGCGGCATATCTGCAAATTGGTGAGATTCTTCGTGAGCAGCAGCAATTTTCTCTAGATGGCTACAAAGATCTTTGTATCAAGCGGCGAATAGCGGCTCGGATTCGCGCCGTCGGAATGAAAGGTGCTGACCCTTACCTCGAGCTGTTGGCCAGCGATCAGAATGAGCAACAGCAGCTTTTAGCTGCTTTGAGTATTCACGTATCGCACTTTTTCCGCAATCCCAGCACCTACAAGGTCCTGGAAAAGCGGGTGTTGCCCGAACTGTTGGAACGCTCGCGGCAACAGCACAGTAAATTGCGGATCTGGAGCGTCGGCTGTGCCAACGGCGAGGAACCTTATTCGTTGGCGCTACTTTGTCAGAAGCTTGTAAACGAAGGGGATCAGTTATCGATCCTTGGCACTGATTTGAGCCCTGACGCGATATTACGCGCAAAGCAGGGCAGCTACGAGCCGAACAGGTTGCATGAGGTCCCGGAAGCGCTGTTGCAGACATTTTTTGTAACCCGGGATAAACGCTATTGTTTGACCGAGGAAATAAAGAATGTGGTGCGTTTTTTTCGCCACGACATTCTGAGTGATCAGCCCTTTTATCGTGCCGACCTGATTCTTTGTCGCAATGTGTTGATTTATTTTTCTCGAGACCAACAAGCACGGATTCTGCAGATATTAGCTGCCGCGTTGCCACCAGGTGGTTTTCTGGTGTTGGGTCGTGCTGAGACTCTGGTTTCGGTTTGTCGTGACCTGTTTCGTTGTATTGATCCCGCGGAGCGGATTTATCAGCGCTTGGAAAAAGATGAACAGCTGCTGCCGACTTCACTGGTTCAGCGCCTGCAGGATTTTTAGTTGAAGATAAAGCTTTAAGCTCTTAAGTATCTAAAAATGTAAAAGGTTGTCGCCCTGAAGGAGATGAAAGATGCGTGTTGAAATCAGTTACAAGTTTGTCATCGGATTCATTGTTGTGGTGGCATCTGTTGTTCTGCTGAACATATTGGTTCCGCAGATGCAGATTCCAGAATGGACTCACCAATGGATTACTATTGTTGGTGCCTTGCTGGTTGGTCTGGTGTTCGGTTGGCTGTTTTCCAGAGCCTTCACTGCCAATATCGGTATTCTGACCGAGGGTGCAGAACGGTTGAGTGATGGCGATTTGAGTCGTAAAGTTCGCCTTCGCCAAGGACTGTTTTCTGATGAAACTGAAGATCTGAGCGGTTCACTCAACCTCGTTGTCGATAGCTTGCGCAATCTGGTTGGACAGATTCGCAGCAGCTCGGTCAAGGTCAACGAGTCGTCACTGGCTTTGGCAGCAACAGCAGAAGAGATGACAGCAACCTCGCATGAAGTTGCCGGCTCCATTGAACAGATTAGTCGAGGTGCCGAAACTCAGGCAGAGATGGTTGAGCGGGTTTCCAAAGTGACCAAGGAAATGGCCAATGAAATTGAACTGATTGCTTTATCTGCGGCCAAGTTATTTCAATCCGCAGAAGAGACCACTATGACCGCCCGGCAGGGCGAAAATATGGCCACGACAGCCCTTGGAAATATGAAGCAAGTGTTGGTACAGGTTGAAGACAACACACAGATGATGGCCTCTTTTAGTGAGCAAGTACAGAAGATCGGGTCCATTATCGATGTGATTACCAACATTGCCCAGAAAACCAACCTGTTGGCCCTCAATGCGACCATAGAGGCGGCACGAGCCGGGGAATACGGTCACGGTTTTGCTGTTGTTGCGGAAGAGGTGAGCAAGTTGGCTGACAGTACCAGCGAGTCGGCCGGAGAGATTACCCGTTTGATTGAGGAGACCCGTGAGCAGAGCCAGAAGGTTCATTTGTCGATGAATGAAAGCATCAAATCGATCGATGCTGGTCGGGAAGCGGTTGATGTTGCGGGCAGCTCTTTTGTGGCAATTATTGACAAAGCGGAGACAGCACAGGTTAAAGCGGCAGAAATTACCGAGTTGACCGGAAACCAGCAAACAGGCGCACATTCGATCGTCGAGGCGATCGAAGAGATTGCCAGTGTAACCGAAGATAACGCGGCATCGACGGAAGAAGTTTCAGCCGCCACCGAAGAGCAGTCTGCATCGATGGAGGAAATGACCTTTGCATCACAGCGGTTGTCAAAGTTGGCTGATGATTTGTTGACCTCCGTCAGTCGCTTTAACTTGGGAGCTGAGCAGAGTTCGGAGCGGGCATGAGCCAACTGTTACCATTCAAGCTGGGGTCGGAAGTCTATGCCTTGGAACTGATTGATGTACAAGAGGTTGTCGAACATCATCCGACTCACCCGCTGCTCGGGGTTTCAGAGGCCATTATTGGGGCGATCGGATTTCACGGTCGCATCGTTCCCGCCATCGATCTGCCTCTGTTGCTCGGTTTTCCGGCTGGTGAGCGTTGCGAACGGATGATTGTTTTGACCGATGAGCATGGCCCGGTCGCGTTGGCCGTTGATCAGTTACTGCGGATCATTGACATCGATCTGGGCCGGATTTTATCGCAAAGTAATTCAGAAGAAGACTGTATCCGCGGGGTTATCAACCTTGATGGAAAGATGATCAGCTTGCTTGCCCTGGAGCAGCTGTGCGCAGTGCTCGAACAAGTATGTACTGCCAGTGGAGACACAAGATGAAGCAGGTTCTGATTGTCGATGACGCACTTTTTATGCGGAATCTTTTACGCGATATTTTCGAAGCGAATGGCTGGGAAGTGGTTGCGGAAGCAGAAAATGGTTTGCAAGCCCTGGAGCGGTTTGTGACCTACCGACCAGACCTGGTGACGATGGATATCGTGATGCCGGAAATGGGCGGCATCGATGCGTTGAAAAGAATTCTGGAAGACTATCCACAGTCGAAAATCGTTATGTGCAGTGCCCTGGGACAGGAAAGTATGGTCATGGAAGCGATTAACGCCGGGGCCATCGATTTCATCGTGAAGCCGTTTCAGGAAAAACAGGTATTGGAAGTTGTCGGGCGGGCTTGTGGCGGCTGACCTTTGCTAACGAATCAGGACCATTGATGGACATTGAAAAATATCGAAAGATGTTTTTAAGCGAAGCGGCTGAACATCTGCAAAATATGGCCGATCAGTTGATCGTTGTTGAAGCGGATCCAGAAGATCGGGCCGGAATTGACGCGTTATTCCGTGAAGCACATTCGATCAAAGGAATGGCTGCAACCATGAGCTTTGATGCGACTGCGCGACTGGCTCATCACCTTGAAGATCGATTGTCGGATTGTCGGGATCAGGGGTGTGTTTCCGGAGAGCTGATCGATCGACTCCTGGCTGGTGTCGATCTGCTTGAAGACTTGTTGGAGGACATTCGCGACCAGCAACCAGAGCGGGATGTCGATGCCTTTATCGATGCGAAACAGCCCATCCCTGAACTGGAAGAGGTGGTCGTTGTAGAGGAAGAGCCGATTGCAGCAGAGCCGGTAAAAGAGTCTTTGTTGGTTCGACTGTTATTGGCCGATACGATCACGACACCGGGGCCGAGGTTGCTCGTGTTGCTGAAACATCTTTCCCGTTTCGGCAAAATTTTGCAATCGACCCCCAGTGAAGAGCAAATTATTCAGGGCGAAGTAACACGTCAATTGCAGGTTCGATTGGTGACCGAAGTTTCTGCAGAAGAGATTTTACAGCAACTGCAGAGCTACGGTGAATTGGCAGAAGTCGTTTTTCCTGCGGAGGAGCCCGTTGCAGAAAAGATGCGCAAACAGTCAAGCTCCTCCTCGGCAACGGTGCGGGTGGATACCGACCTGCTCGATCGATTTATCAACCTGACCGGGGAGCTTATCACCAATCGTTATACGTTGCAGAGTGCGGCGGGTGAAAAGAGTTGGTCAGAAGTGAACGAAGGGCTTGGACAGCTGGCCCGCCTGGTAAAAGACCTGCATCATCAAGTCTTGAAAGTGCGGATGATGCCCTTGCAGAGCGTTACTGGGCGGTTGCCACGGGCGGTGCGTGAACTCTGTCAAAGCAGCGGGAAAGAGGTCAAACTTGAGGTCGAGGGGGCGACGATTGAACTGGATCGTGCGATTCTAGAAGAGTTGACAGACCCTTTGACACATATGCTTCGAAATGCCATCGATCATGGTATAGAAGAACAGGGAAGGGTACAGATTAAAGCTTGGAGAGAGCGGGATCAGGTGCTGATTCAGGTTGCGGATGACGGGCGTGGCATCGACCCAGAGCAGGTTCGTCAGCGGGCGGTTGAGCGCGACCTGATCAATTCGACTCAAGCTCAGGCAATGCGCGATTATGATGTTCTCCAGCTCATTTGCCAACCCGGATTTTCGACGGCTGAACAGGTCACCGAAACCTCCGGTCGTGGCGTTGGGATGGATGTGGTTAAGACCGCTGTCGAAAAGCTTGGCGGTGTGTTGTTGATCGATTCGACCTTGGGAGAGGGGGCGCGGATCACCATGAAGCTGCCACTGTCGGTCGCGATTATCCGTGTTTTGTTGATCGATTGCGCGGGCAGTTTGTTGGGAATGCCGATCACCAGAGTCCTGCAAACAGTCGAAGTTGCTCCGGAGGAAGTCCAGACCAGTGGGAAGCAGCTGGTGATTTCTCTGCATGGTGAACTGGTGCCACTGTTATCGTTACGCAAAATTCTGCAGCAGTCAAAAGGGTCTCCGAAGAACCCTATAGCGTTGGTCATTACCGAAATATTTGGTCGTAAAGTGGGTCTGGTGGTTGACCGTCTGTTAGGACAGCAAGAGGTGTTTGTGCAGGCATTGCCAAGTCCCTTCGATCGCTTGAAAGGGACAAATGGTGGTGCAATTCTCGGTGATGGACGCATTATGTTTTTGCTTGATCTGCAGTCGAAGCTGGAAAAACGGCGGGCTAAAGGAACCTGAATGTCTTTGGATAGGCTAAGCAAAGTTCAAGAAGAAAAATTGTGCCGGGTTTCCCGTCAGGGAATGTTGCAAGCGGCAGAAATGTTGTCTCAGCTGTTGCGGCAAACGGTTGAGGTCGAGGTTGCCGATGCTTGGATGTCTGATGGTTACCGTTTGCCAGAACAGACCGGTGACCCTCACTTAGGGGTGTCTGTAAAGGTTTGCGGCGATATCGATGGCGGCCTGTTGCTCGCTTTTTCGGAAGACTGCGCCCGCTGGTTAACCGGTCGATTGCTGGGGACTGCAAGCGATGATCTATTGGTCGAACCAGCAAGTTCAACACTCAAAGAGGTCGGTAATATTCTGGCGTCCTCATTTTTGGCCAGCCTTGATGATCAACTTGAACTCCGGGTGATGCCGTCGCCCCCTCAGCTTAGCCGTGCTCAGCTGGAAGAATTGTTGCAGGCCAGTCAACCCCGCTGTGAAGAAGCCTGTTTGATTGTCCGGACCCGATTGCAAGGAACCGGTGATGAGGGCGAGAACCTACGGGGCGATATTTACCTGCTTCCAGAGCCGGAGACGCTGGAAAAGATCCAGGATCTCATCGCCAGCACCTGAAAAGGGCCCTGTCCCCTTTACCGGAAAACTGCTAGAATCACAGATCAACCTAAATGATATCGGAGTTCTGCATGTGGTCTAGAATCCTTGTTTTACTGTTGTTCTGTCTGTTGCCCAGCCTGGCGTGTGCGGCCCCCATCGGGCTGAATGATGTCATCAAAACCTTGGAAACACCTTTTAAATCGACGACGACCAAAGACCGTGGTACCGCGACGTCGGGGATTTATGATTTTCAGGCAGACTTCTTTCAAGAATCGCAGATTGCTTCCATCGATCGAGTCCAGCGTGGTCGTGGGGAAGTCAGCTTTAAATTTCAGCGAGTCCGGCTTACTGATGTTCCGCTGGCGATGTTCCGCTGGGAATATCGTGAGCCGACACTGCAGGAAATTGTTTCTGATGGCCGCACCCTTTGGGTCTATCAGCCGGACAGCCGTCAGGTGATCGAGAGTGACATCAGCCAGATCAGCCGTCAGCAGAGTGATAATCCGGTCACTTTTCTGAGTGGCCTCGGAAACCTGTCGCGCGATTTTAATATCCGTTGGGGGTCGCCCAATGTAGATCGCGAAGGGAACTATGTTCTCGAATTGCAGCCACGACGGATTTCGCAAATGATCAATTCGTTGCAGATCGTTGTCGACCGGGATGCGGTGCGGGATTACACGGAAAGCAACCGGACTGGTGAGGTCTTCCCGATTCTTTCCACCAGCGTGAATGACCCGAATGGCAACCGGACGACGATCGAATTTCACGGGATTCGGGTGAACCGGAATATTTCCGAGCGGTTCTTTCATTTCAACCGTCCTGCCGGGGTCGAAGTCGTGCGCCCAACGCAAGAACAGTTCGGTTACTGAACCTCAATTTCCAGCGATTGTCTGAAACTGAAGAATGTACCGCTCCGGTTCTTTCCTGCCGGAGCGGTTTTGTGTTATAAGGCTTTGATTCTTTGAGGATTATTTCTAGAGAGAAGGAAAAATAAGGAGTTGCAGAATGCCGAGTTTTGATATTGTTTCCAAGGTTGATATGCAGGAAGTTGATAATGCCGTTAACCAGGCGGTGAAGGAGATCGGTCAGCGCTACGATTTTAAGGGGACAGAAAATGAGGTGGCCCTGGAGAATGAAAGCCTGAAAATCCTTGCTGCCGATGATTACAAGCTGCAGGCGATCAAGGATATCCTGATTGCTAAACTGGTGCGTCGTAAAGTCTCCCCCAAGTGTTTCCATTACGGCAAGGAAGAGTCCGCCTCACACGGTGCGGTGCGGGTGACTGCCGGGATCGTACAAGGGATCAGCAAGGAAAAGGGTAAAGAGATCGTTAAGCTGATCAAAGAGACCAAGCTGAAAGTACAGGCGCAGATCATGGAAGATCAGGTGCGGGTGACCGGTAAGAAGATCGATGATTTACAGGAAGTGATGCAGCTCTTAAAGGGTAAAGATCTCGAGATCGAACTTCAATTCGAAAATATGAGATCCTGAAACGGCCCTTTTTAACGAACTCGGCGTCGGTCTGCAAGCGGGCTATGTGCGGCGTACAGTAGTACGTCTCCGTGCCCGCTTTTGACCTTCTTGATTTCGTCAAAAATTGTTCGTTTCTTCAACCTTTGTGGCAAACTGAATAATCAAAACAGGGAATATATTTCGTGGATAAATTTAAAGTCTCACTGGTCAG
>CALZLE010000110.1 GCA_945788205.1 uncultured Desulfuromonadales bacterium | reverse complement strand
ATCAGCGGCTCAGTTCAACTCCTCATGGAAGCTGAAGCGGTCAATCCACAGGATCGCCGCCTGATGGGAATTGTGGTCAAGGAAGCAGAGCGGCTCAGTGCTTTGTTGACGGAGTTTCTGACCTTTGCCCGGCCCAAGCCACCGGCGATAGAAAAGATAAATATTTCACTGGTGTTGGATGAAGTTATCAAACTCCTGCAAGGTGATGCGCGTTTTGAGCGGGTTGAGGTGGTAAAAAATTACCCTGAACACTGCCAGCTCTGGCTCGATGCGGCGCAGATCCGGCAGGCTGTCTGGGATCTGGCCATCAATGCTGCCGAGGCGATGCAAGGACAGGGATGTTTGAAAATCTCCTTTTCAGAAAATGGTCTGCTTGCAATTGAAGATTCTGGCTCGGGGGTGCCTGAGGAGATTCGCGGAAAAATCTTTGACCCCTTTTATTCAACCAAAGAAAAGGGGACCGGGCTGGGCTTGGCCACCGTTTACTCCATAGTTGAAAATCATAAAGGAAAAATCAGACTTGAGCAAAGTGATCTGGGTGGAGCGATGTTCCTGCTCAATTTTTCCTCATTGCAGGTAGGTAAAGATGGCTGAAGAAAAGACCATGGCGCATATCTTAATTGTAGATGATGAAGCAAGTATGCGCGAGATGCTGGCAATCATGCTGCAGCGGGAAGGCTATGCCGTCGCAACAGCAGAAGACGGGGCCAGGGGGCTGGCACTGATTAAAGACAACAGGTTTGATCTGATCATCTCTGATATTCAGATGCCTCACCTCACTGGGATAGAATTGCTGCGGGAAATCAATCGCTTAAACCTTGAGCTTCTGGTGCTAATGATCACCGCCTACTCTTCAACCGAAGAGGCCGTTGAGGCGATGAAGCTGGGAGCCTACGACTACATCACCAAGCCCTTCAAGAATGACGAAATTCGTTTGGTTATTCGCAACGCTTTGGAACGAAATAATCTCCAGCGGGAAAATCGCGAATTAAAGAAAAAACTTGGCGAACGTTGGTCCTTTGATCGCCTGGTCGGCAAAAGTCCGGCGATGAAGAAAGTCGTCAGCTTACTTGAACGGATTGCGCCCAGTGAAGCCAGTGTGCTGATTATGGGGGAGAGTGGTACCGGCAAGGAGTTGGTTGCCCAATCCCTGCATCACCACAGTGGGCGAAAAAATCAGCCCTTTATTCCGATTAACTGTGGCGCCATACCGGAAAACCTGTTGGAAAGCGAACTTTTTGGCCATGAGCGCGGTGCTTTTACTGGCGCTGACAAGCGTAAAGAAGGTCTGTTCGAGAGTGCCAACGGCGGCACCCTGTTCCTTGATGAGATCGGCGAGCTGCCGATGGCCATGCAAGTGAAATTGCTGCGGGTTCTGCAAGAACGGGAATTCCGCCGGGTCGGTGGTACGAAAACCCTGCCCCTGGATATCCGCCTGCTGGCTGCGACCAATCGTGACCTTGAAGAGGCGGTAGGGGCCGGAGAGTTTCGTGAAGACCTGTATTATCGCCTCAATGTTGTCGGCGTAGAGTTGCCTCCGCTGCGTGAAAGGCAAGCCGATATTCCACTCTTGGTCAACCATTTCTGCCAGCAGAGGAGCGGGCAGTCGGAGATGCCCCTTTCAACCGAGGTGCTGAACTGTCTTCTCGATTATTCCTGGCCAGGCAATATTCGCGAACTGGAAAACTTTGTTGAACGCTGCATTGTCTTGGGCTGGGAAGAGCAGGTGACCAGCGACAGTTTGCCGCCGAATATGATTTCACGAGCAAAACGGGCCGATTCTTTCCAGTTGGAGGTGCCGGAAGAGGGGTTTGCATTGGAGAAATGGCTGGAAGAGGCTGAGCGAACCCTTTTACTCGATGCCCTGGAAAAATCCGGCGGGGTCAGAAAAAAGGCCGCTGAACTGCTAGGGATCAGTTTCCGCTCGATCCGCTATAGGTTGTCTAAATTGGGTCTCGGTGCGGAGGATTCTTCTCCTATGGAAAAATAAACATGGCGCCACAACTGTGGCAGGGTGACAAAGTTTGTCACTCTGGGGTGACAGGGTTTGTCACTCTGGGGTGACAGGGTTTGCCCCGGCTGGAAGTGCCTAACTTTCCGGTAATGCTGGCTAGCAAGGCTAACTCATTGATCTATAAATAGTAAAAATTTTTCTTGTGTTTTTTTTAATGGTTGGTACGAGGGTTGCTTTTAAGAGAGCCAAGTTTGATAAATGCACAGAGTTCTTATCAAAAAAAGCCGAGTGCTCGGCAATATTTCTCTCTTGAAAGGAGACACCAGATGTTGAAGAAATTCCGTAAAAACCAAAAGGGTTTTACCCTGATCGAGCTGCTGATCGTTGTCGCGATCATCGGTATCCTGGCTGCAATCGCGATCCCGCAGTTTGCATCCTATCGTCAGAAGGCATTCGACTCAGCGGCCCAAAGTGACCTGCGGACCATTAAGACCAATCTTGAAGGCTACTATACTGACAATTTCTTCTATCCTTACTAAAAAATCTCATTTTTATCTTAGAGGAGCTTTATTATGAAAAAAGTTTTGACAATAACTGCAGCTCTGTTGCTGCTGGCTTCATCCGGTTTCGCAGCTCAGGTGGATAGTGTAGGAAGTGATTTGACGATCGGTGGAGGCGGGACCCCGGCTACTAAAACCATGAGCAGTGGGCTTTCTTCCAATGTGTCTGCCGTGTATGAGAATGGGGGTGCTACTAAGCCACAATGGTACGCGATTGCCACATCTCATTTGGGCGGTAAGCAGGTCTACGGTACCGCTCAGGATGTGACCAGTCTTTACAAACTGGCTGTTGAAAAAACTCCCGGTGTGGCCGCTAATTTTGAGGGTATGCCTGAGGACAGTACTGCGTCGTCATCATGGTCGACAGGCGTATGGAAGAAACTGTAAAAATTTCATTTTTAAGCAAAAAAAGCTCCTCTACGAGAGGGGCTTTTTTTGCT
>CALZLE010000109.1 GCA_945788205.1 uncultured Desulfuromonadales bacterium | reverse complement strand
CCCTTCTTCTCGACGCCCGGACAGTCTGTGGCGTGGGTCACCTCGACGACGATGCCAGCATCTGGCTGGACACCGTAAGTGCTGGTGGTACCACCGCGCAAGCCAACCTCTTCCTGAACGGTTGAAACCGAAAAGAGTTCTGCTGTCGCGCCGTCCTTCTGCTTAACCTGCCTCATCACCTCAGCGACAATAAAAGCTCCCATCTTATCGTCAAAAGCACGCGAAGTGACCCGGTCGCCCTGCAGTTTTTCGACACCGACGGCAAAAGTCACCGGGTCACCAATCTTCATCAATTGCAGCACTTCATCTTTACTGCTACAGCCGATGTCGATGAACTGATCCTTCAACTTGATCACTTTTTCGCGATCATTTGGTTCGATCAGGTGGATCGCCTTTTTGCCAATAACACCGGGAATAATAGAATCATCCGAGTGGATCGAAACCCGCTGCCCCGGCGACAGGTGCGGATCAACACCGCCGATAGCACCGAAAAAGATGAATCCATTGTCGTCAACATACTGAACCATGAAACCGATTTCATCGCAGTGGCCGGCAAGCATCAATTTCGGCCCACCGTCACCAGAAAGCCGCGTAATCAGATTCCCCATGACATCCGTCTGCATCTCATCAGCAATGCCATCAAGCTGCTTACGAATCACACGCTGGGCAGGCTGTTCATAACCGGACGGACTGGGAGTTTCGACCAGCTCTTTCAGAAAAGCGAAATCCTTCTTTTTCATTTGATTTATCCCTTCGCTTTTGCGACCAGCTGTTCAGAATTCTTACGCGCTTGTGCAATCTGCTCTTCGTTCAATCCTGCGCCCAGTGCAATTTTGTGTGACATTTCAGCAGAAACCAGATCAGCGGGACCGTGCGCATCATTATCGATAACCAACTTGGCACCGTATTGCAGAGCCAACTGAACGACATGCCCGTTCGTCAACGAATGACCTTTGCGGGTGGTTACCTCAAGGCAAACGCCTTTTTCAGCCGCCAATTTGACGTCTTCAGCGGAGATCAAGCCTGGGTGGGAAAGAATATCGACACCTGCTTCGATAGCGGCACGGTTGGTTCCTTCCATGACCGGCTCGACAATCGTTTCCCCGTGAACAACGACAATTTCAGCACCATGATAACGAGCCAGGCTGGTTGCCTGCGCTATCGTCTGTGGTGGTACGTGAGTCAACTCAACGCCAGCCAGCACCTGCATATTGTTGGCGGCACCGATTTCATCGACAACATCGACCAGTTTTGACAGCAACCACTCGAGGTTACTTTGATCGGCATGATCGGTAATCGCCATCGCTTTATAGCCAGCCACCGAGGCACGGCGAACTAACTCGGCTGGAACCAGCTCTCCATCACTGAAGAATGTATGGGTATGCAGATCGATCATGCGGGTCTCCCTTTTGATTCAAATGTCAGTGGTCATCTCACCCAGATTGGAATTGCGAAAAACTTTTTCTATTTTAACCGGCACCGTTTGACCAATAAGGTCTGTACTGCCGGTAAAGTTAACAATTCGATTCCAGGTGGTTCGGCCAAAAATCTGCCCTTCCCCCTGTTTGCTTTCCCCTTCAACCAGTACCGGCAACACCTTGTGCAGATCAGACTGCCAGGTTTCTTCACCAATCTGATTTTGCAAAGCACATAAACGTTCGAAACGCTGCTGTTTCAGCACACTGGACTGGTCATCGATCAAATCAGCGGCAGCGGTTCCGGTACGTTTTGAGTAAAGGAAGGTGAAGGCATCAGCATAGCGCACCTTGTTAACCACATCGAGAGTGGCTTGGAAATCTTCTTCGGTCTCCCCCGGGAAGCCGACGATAATGTCTGTCGTCAAACGAATTTCAGGGCAAACCTGTTTGAGTCGCTCCACTTTTGACAGATAATCGGCAGCGCTGTAGCCGCGATTCATCATCTTGAGAATCCGATCGGAACCGCTTTGCACTGGCAAATGGATATGCATACAAAGCTTATCGAGTTGACCAAAAGCATCGATCAGCTCATCAGTCATGTCCTTGGGGTGCGAGGTTGCAAACCGAAGCCGCTCTAAGCCATCAATCTGATTGACCATTTTGAGAAGCTCAGCGAAGGAGACCTCCCCTTCTTCTTTCAACCCGTAGGAATTAACATTCTGGCCAAGCAGAGTGACCTCACGAACGCCTTGTGCGACCAGACTCTCGATCTCAGAGATGATCTCGGCACTCGGCCGGCTGACTTCACGGCCGCGCACATAAGGCACGATGCAATAAGAACAGAAGTTGTCACAGCCCTGCATGACGGTCACGAAACGGGTAATATTTTCCCGCACGCTGCGCTGCGGAAACAGGTTGAGCCGCGTTTCCCGATCAAGAAAATTGGTCGCTGTGCCACGCTGGCGTTTTTCTTCTGCCTGTAGAACCAATTCCGGCAGGCGATGGACGTTGTGTGTGCCGAACACCAGGTCAAGATAGGGGACGGTTTCCAACATCTTCTCCCCTTCTTGTTGGGCGACGCAGCCGCCGACCCCGATGATCAGATCAGGTCGCTGGTCCTTAATCGGCTTAAAACGACCGAGGTGGCCATAAACCTTGCGTTCAGCCTTCTCACGCACCGAGCAGGTGTTAAGCAGCACCAGATCGGCATTGTCCGCCGCATCGACCTGCGAATAACCGATCCCTT
>CALZLE010000108.1 GCA_945788205.1 uncultured Desulfuromonadales bacterium | reverse complement strand
CACGGTCTTGCTGACCACTTTACTGGTCTCGTAATTGACCAGTAAAGTGGTCAGCAAGACCGTGCGCTCGGTCGGTACCGTCAAGTCCCTGTCAGTCTCGGTTCTGGTCGCAGACAAGCTGGTTCCGGGCGCCGAAGGTGCTGAGCCGACTCCGACACCCCGTTCTGCCGAAGAGTTGAAAGAGATTAAGCAGATGGTCCGGTCCGCCCTCGGAATCAATGACACCCGCGGCGATCTGATCTCCGTTGTCTCAATGGCTTTTGAAAGCGGTTTTGAGAGCGACGAGGTGATGCCGGAACCATCAATGATCGAAAAGATTTATCCCTTCATGCCACTGATCAAGTATGGCTTGCTCAGTATTGCTGCGCTGATGGCTTACTTGCTGTTCTTGCGGCCGCTGCTCCGTACCCTGCGAGGGGCTTCAGAGCAAACCGCACCGATGAAAACTGTTGAGGAACTTGAGGCTGAATTGCAGGCCGAAAGTGGTACTCCACTGTTGGGCGGACCGGCTGATCCGTTGGCCCAGATTCGCCAGGAAGTCCTCGGCGGAGACATGATGCCTGTTCAAGTGGTGAAAAACTGGCTACGCGAGGAACCGGCTGAATCCTGATTTTCTGACCTGTTATCTGCTGGAGTGATCTGTGTTAAAGGCGAAACATCTATCTGGAGCAAAAAAAGCGGCCTTGCTGCTGCTCTGCCTCGGAGAGGAAGCAACGGCGAAAATTTTCGAAGCCCTCGACGATGGTGAAGTTCGTGAAATCAGTCGTTGCATGATGGAGATCGAACATGTCGATCCATCTGTGGCGCGTGAAATACTTGAAGAGTTCAAGCAATCGCGTAGCGGTGATGTCGGGGTCTACATCCGCGGTGAAGATTTTGCAAAACATGCCATTCTCGGTGGTGCCGACAACGATCGTGCCCAGCAACTGCTCGAACAGGTTTCGGCCGGTATCGAAGGGCGGCCGCTGGAAACTATTTCGAAAATGCATCCGCGGATGGTTGCCGGACTGCTGGAGCAGGAGCATCCACAGACCGTTGCTTTGATTCTTTCGACCCAAAGAGAAGATCATACCAGTCGGATTTTATCTGAACTTCCGGATGTGGTCCGTGGTGAAGTGATGTATCGCATCGCTAAAATTGACAATGTTTCCCCCGAAGTCATCAGCCAGATTGAAGACGCCCTGCAACGCGAAGTCGGTGTGGTGGTTGGTCGAGACCGCAAACAGGTTGGTGGTGTCGAAAAGGTTGTTGAGATTCTCGGCAAAATGGAAAAAGGCGGCGATCAGGTGATTCTCACCAGTATCGAATCGGTTGATCCCGAAATGGCTGAAGAAATTCGCCGAATGATGTTCACCTTCGAAGATCTGGCGTCGATTGATCAGCGCGGCATGCAGGCAATTCTACGCGAGGTCAGCACCGACATGCTGACTCTGGCATTGAAGACCGCCTCCGATACGATCAAAGATAAGATATACACCAATATTTCACAACGGGCGGCTGATATGATCGCCGAAGATCTGGAAGCGATGGGGCCGCGCAAACTCTCTGAAGTTGAAGCGATGCAGATGGAAGTTGTCAAGGTGGCCTTGCGTCTCGAAGAAGAAGGTAGCGTAGTTATTCCTGGTCGGGGCGGAGGTGGCGATGAACTTGTCTAAGGTTTATCGCGGAGAAGAAGCCGGCGAACTGAAAGAATTTCAATTCCGCTCCTTTGGCGATGCCGAGCCAATTCCGCCAACCGCTGGCGACAGTTTCACTGTCCCAGGGCTTGCGGAATCGCCAGTTGCTCCAGCTCCTGGCGGAAGTCCGGCTCCCGCAGCGGGACAGCAGACAGAAGAAGCCTATGCCCGGGGCCGTCAGGAAGGTTTGGCGATTGCTGAGCAGCGACTCGAATCGACAACCCAGGCGTTGACTCAGGCGCTGGAGGATGTCAGCCGCTTGCGCGAATCGTTAGCGCAAACCGGTAGCCAGGACATGTTGCGGCTGGTGATGGCGGTTGCTGAACAGATCATCCGCCGGTCGGTCGAGGTTGACCCAGCTGTGGTGCTGGGGATTATTGAAAATGCTTTGCAGGCTTCGGTCCGTGCAGATACTTACCGGGTGGCGATCAATCCTGAAGATATGGACGGGGTGACGAAACAGAAGCCCTTGTTCCTGGCCAGCGTCAGTGGCTTGAAAAATTTGAGTTTTGAAGCAGACCCGAATGTTTCTTCCGGCGGTTGCCGGGTCGATTCGGAACTGGGTGATGTCGATGCGACCATCGAAACCCAGCTGGAAAGCATTAAGCAAGCCCTCAGCGAAGCGATAGCGGAAGGCTGATGCAGGATCTGGTCGCGCACATCAAAGCGGTGAACCCGCTCAGAGTCAGTGGCAAGGTCACGCAGATTGTCGGCTTGGTGGTCGAAGGCTTTTGTCCTGCGGCAACGGTTGGCACACTCTGTCAGTTGATCCCCCTTGGTGGAGGCGAACCGGTTCCGGCCGAAGTGGTCGGTTTTAGAGAGTCAAAAGCGCTGTTGATGCCGCTTGGTGAACTGCGTGGTTTAGGGCCGGGCAGCTTGATTCAAGTGGTTCGTGACAGCGCGACCCTGCCGGTCGGTGATCACCTCCTCGGGCGGGTCATCGATGCCCTCGGTCAGCCCCTTGATGAACAACCTCTGGCTCCCTGCGAAGTTGAATATCCCCTCTATGCCCTGCCTGCAAGTCCAATGGCGCGTAACCCGATTGTTCGACCCCTCGACTTAGGGGTGCGGGCAATTAACGGTCTGCTCACCTGTGGCACCGGTCAACGGATGGGAATCATGGCCGGTTCTGGAGTCGGTAAAAGTGTGCTGCTTGGCATGATGGCCAAGCATACCCGCGCCGACGTCAACGTCATCGCCCTGATCGGTGAGCGGGGTCGAGAGGTCCGTGAATTTATCGAGCGTGATCTGGGGCCAGAAGGCCTGGCGCGCTCGGTGGTGGTGACGGCAACTTCAGATGTTTCCCCGCTGCTGCGGATGCGCGGTGCCTTTGTGGCGACCACGATCGCTGAATATTTTTGTGCTCAAGGAAAAAACGTGCTGCTGCTGATGGATTCGGCGACCCGCTTTGCCATGGCGATGCGTGAAGTCGGCTTAGCCATCGGCGAGCCACCGACCACCAAAGGCTATACTCCATCGGTTTTTGCCACCTTGCCGAAACTTCTGGAACGCGCCGGAAGCTTTAAAGGCAAAGGCAGCATCACCGGTCTTTATACCGTACTGGTCGAAGGGGATGATATGAATGAGCCGATCGCTGATGCGGTCCGCTCCATTCTTGATGGGCACATTGTCCTTTCTCGCGATCTGGCGGCGCGCAATCATTATCCTTCCATCGATATTCTCGGCTCGGCCAGTCGGGTTATGCGCGACATTGTCAGCCCGGAACATATGCAGCTAAACGGCCGGATTCGCGAAATTATGGCGACCTACAAAGAGGCCGAAGATTTAATCAATATCGGTGCATATGTCGAAGGGAGCAATGGCAAGATCGATTATGCCATTGCCCAGATTGAAGCGATTATCGAATTTTTGCGACAGGAAATGGATGAGTCGGTCGACCTTGATGCCACAGTCGAGCAGTTGGCGGCACTGGTTCAAGATCGTCGTCAGCAGCCGAGGTAGCCTGAATGAAAAAATTTAAACTCCAGTCGGTGCTGAACTATCGGCAGTCTTTGGAAGATCAGGCCCAACAGGTTCTGACGGTCAGTTTACAGCGTAAAAGTGACCTTGAAGCCGAATTGCTGCGTCAGCAGGAGCTGTTGCAACAGCACGATGCTGAATTGAAAGAGCGCCAGCAGGATGGTTTGACGATCGCAGAAATGGAAATGTTTGAAGTGCCGATTCAACACGGTCGGCGCCTGATTGAACAGCTACAGTCAGATCTGGCGCGTTTGGAGCGGCAGATCATTGATGAGCGCGAAGAGCTGTTGCGCGTCGCGCGGGATAAGCAGGTGATGGAAAAACTGAAAGATAAGCAGGAGACTGAATATCACAAGGAATTGAATCGCAAAGAGCGAGAAATTCTCGATGAAATCAGTCTGCGCAGCAAAGGAGACCAGACATGAGAGGTCGCGTCATCCTGGCCGTTATGGCCCTTTTGTCGTTTGGCGTGCCGGTGCTGGCACAAACCCTGGTGGACGATCAGCAGATCACCTCAGTGGAAGAGCGGCGGATTCTGGTATCGATCGAGCAGGAATACGAGAAACTGGACGAACGTGAGGCCGATCTCGATAGTCGCGAATTGCAGCTAAAGACCCTGGAGGCTGAGGTCGATAAGAAACTCGCGGCGATGCAGGAGCTCAGAGAAGAATTGAGCAAACTGTTAAATCGCAAAGAAGCTGAAGAAGGGCGTCGGGTCGGTGAATTAAGCAAGATTTACGAAAAGATGGATCCGGGAAAAGCCGCCATTTTGATCAAAGATATTGACCGGCAGCTGGCAGTCGAAATTTTGGGTGGCATCAAGAAAAAGACCGCCGGAAAAATCCTCGACAGCCTCGATGCAGAAACCGCAACAGAATTGAGCAAGGCGTTTACCGATATTCCGGTGAATGATAGATCGGGTTACTAAGCCCGAAGCAACAAAATCCAAGCGGAAGGAGGTGAAACAGATGCAAGCATTGTCCATGATCGACGTGGGAGCCAAAACTCCCGAAATAGTCGCCCCGGCCAAACCGGTAGAACCGAAAGGCAAGCAATTCGGCAACGTTTTGAAAGAACAGCGCCAGCCTGAAAAGTCAGAACCGGCGGAAGCCAAGCAGCAACCGACTGAAGCCAAGCAGCAACCGACTGAAGCCAAGCAGCAACCGACTGAAGCCAAGCAGCAACCAGCGGAAGCTAAGCAGCAACCAGCGGAGAAGGTGGAAGCAACGCAGGAAAAATCGCAGACAGTCAAGGCGGAACAACAACCTGCTGAGCAACCAAAGGCTGAACGGCTCGTTGCTGAGAAAAATGCTGAAGCAGCAGAAGTGGCCGTTGAAGTCAGGCCGCAACTGCAGCAGACCATCATGAATCTGATGAAGGTTATCGCTGGTGGTGAAACTCCAGAACTCGTCGAGGAGTTTGGTTCGACGGAAGAGCTGTTGAGCCAGCTGGTACAACAACTCGAAGGGAGTGAACTGAACGGCGAGCAGGTCCTGGCAGGAGTCGACCTGACGACGTTGGTTGAGCAGTTGCAAGTTCTGACCGCTGAAGGTGGTGAGGAGCAGTTGGCGCAAGTGGCCAATCAACTGGGAATCCAGATTGATGAGCAACTGGTGAGCGAAGAAAGTTTGTTAGCCAACACCGAACTGGCTGCTGCAATGTTGCCGAACAATGATCCACAGGCGACAGCACCAACATTGGTGGAAAACCTGGCGCAAGCCCGGCAGGTACTGCAGAAAGCGATCGATTCTGTCGCTGCACAAAAAGCTCCGGAGGTGATCACCAAAGAAGCGGTTGTTGCAGAAGTTAAAACCGACGCCAAAGGGCAGGAGCTGTTGTTCGGTGAAGAAACAGCCGAGGAGATCGATCCGCGTTTTGCCGGTTTACTCAAACCGCGCAGTGAAAACCGGATGCAGCAACAGCAAAGTCTGCGCCAGCAGGTGCAGGGTGAAAACGTCAAGTCGAACCCTGAGCAAATCAAGGCAGGTGAAACTGCGCAGGTTGTGCCGGAACTGAAGCCGGAACAGGCAAAGGTTGATTTCGCCGAGCTGCTCAGCAGCAAGCCGAAACAAGGTCTGGAAAACCTGACCCAACAAACCCAGGGCCAAGCACAACCGACGATGGCGAATGACGTCCAGAGTGTGAGCGGCAAAGTGATGCCGACAACGCCGATGGTGCAATTGCCGAGTGGCCAGCAGGTGGCTGAAAGTCAGATTTTTGACCAGGTCGTCGCCCGCTTTTCCAGCGGTATTAATGGTGGCACGAAACGGATGGTTCTGCGCATGCAACCGGCGGAACTTGGTTCTTTGAAAATTGAACTGATGGTCGAAGGTGATCGTGTCCGTGCCAATCTACAGGCTCAATCGATGCAGGTTCAGGAAGTGCTGGAGCGGAATCTTCCGCAACTGCGCAACGCCCTGGCCGAACAAGGATTGAAAATCGATCAGTTCCAGGTTGATGTTAACAAGGATCAGAGTCAACAGCAGTTTGAACAGATGGCTCAGCAACAGCAAGAGCGTCAGGGATCGCAATCCCAGCCGCGCTGGCAGCAGTCCTTGGAAGACGAGGAGCAGATCATCCCCCTCGCCCACTTAATGCAAAACGGTGGCGGAGGCATTAGCCTCCACGTGTAACAAAAATCTAAAGAAAGGAGATACAGATGTCAGCTATTAGTGGAATTAACACTGGTGACACCGCTTCAATGTTCGGTACTGGAACTGCGGAAACATCCATGGGGAAAGAAGATTTCCTCAAGTTGCTGGTGGCCCAACTGGAAAATCAGGATCCGATGAATCCATCCGATCCGACAGAGTTTACTGCCCAGCTAGCACAGTTCAGTCAACTTGAGCAGTTGACCAATATCACCGACAGCTTGGATGGCCTCAATACCATGAGCAGTGAAATGCAGCGGATGTCAGCCTTGAGTCTGATGGGTCAGGAAGTCGTCGCTCAGTCAGAAAATTTCCAGTTTAACGGCGAGTCTGTCGAATTGGGTTATCGACTCGAACTACCAGCTGAAGATGTCAAACTCTATGTGCTCAACCAAACCGGCGCAACGATGGCGACCATTACGCCACCAGAAACAACGAATGGCCAGCATTTTGTCAGCTGGGATGGTCTGACCGATTATGGTATGCCAGCAGAATCAGGAGCCTATTCCCTGGTCGTGCGGGCCGTTGATAAGGATGAAAAACTCCTGAACAGCGAGAGCTTGATCAAGGGCCGCGTTGAAGCAGTCGATATGACTGGCGGTGGCTCTCAGCTTGAGACCAGTGCCGGGATCTTCATGATGGATAAAGTCGAGCGGGTGGGAGCGGCATTATGACCGATCGCATTACCATTATCCCGCAACCGATTACACCAACCCGGAGTAACCCGGCTGGTCGTCAGCCGCAAGCAACTCCGAGCAACGGCGTCGGCAGTTTCGATCAACTGCTGAACAAACAAATCGATCAAGGGAGCGTAAAGTTCTCTAAGCATGCGGTCGATAGAATGAATAGCCGGGGAATTGAGTTCAGTCCAAATCAGATGCAGCGGATTGAACAGGCCGTCTCTCAGGTGGAGGCCAAGGGAGGCAAAGACTCTCTGGTGATGATTGATGACGCTGCACTGGTTGTGAGCGTCAAGAATGACACTGTGGTTACCGTGGTCGACAGAGAACAACTTAAGAATAATGTTTTCACGAATATCGACAGCGCAGTAATCGCTTAACCGAACCGGTCCTCTTTGAGGAGGTTCGTGAGCCGCCGACTGATTGACGCGGCTCCACAAAAGGAGT
Organism: uncultured Desulfuromonadales bacterium; assembly: GCA_945788205.1. Lineage (GTDB taxonomy): Bacteria > Desulfobacterota > Desulfuromonadia > Desulfuromonadales > Geopsychrobacteraceae > Malonomonas. The sequence continues at coordinate 1,375 of CALZLE010000108.1, read as the reverse complement.
GACAAGATGGGCGTATCCAGTTCTCTATTTAGTGGTGTATCTGGTCTCAATGCCAACGGTAATGCCATGAGCGTTATCGGTAACAATATTGCCAACGCAAATACTATCGGTTTTAAAACCAGCCGTACCGTTTTCGGTGATCTGCTCTCGAGTCAGATTTCCGGCTCCGGTGGCACCTCTCAGGTTGGCCGTGGTGTCGGTCTGTCGGTCGTCGACAATATCTTCAGTCAGGGCACCTTCGAAAATACCGAAACCAATACCGACCTTGCCGTTGAAGGGTCCGGGATGTTTATCGTCAGCGATCCTGCTGGCGGCAATTCGGTCAACAGCTATACGCGTGCCGGAGCCTTCCGGTTTGACGAAAATGGCTACCTGGTTAACCCGGAAGGGTTCAATGTGATGGGGCTGCAGCTTGATGCCAACGGCGACACCTATGGTGACCTGACGCCGATCTTTGCCAATACCCAGTCCTTTACCGCCGCTGGTCCGACCGCCAACCTGACCCTGACGACCAATATCGACTCCGATTCGATAGCTATTCCTACTGGTTTCGATATTACCGATCCGGCCGGCAGTTCACACTATGCGACCTCGATCCGGGTTTTTGACAGCCTTGGCAGTACCCACCTGATGACGACTTATTTCACCAAAACAGCCAACCAGTCATGGGAGTATAATACCGTTGTCGATGGCGGTGAGGTCACAGGTGGAACAGCAGGAACTCTGGAGCTGGTCGGTGAAGGTGTTTTGGGCTTTGACGCCAGCGGAAATTTGGATCTGACGGCCTCCGGTAACGGTATTCCCTTGGCTGCCGCTGGTACTTTTAGCACCATTGCCGGAGCCCTCGACTGGGTTAATGGGTCTGTACAGACGCAACAAATCACCATGGACATGCAGACAACCCAGTATGCCAGCCCCTCGGTAGTTGTCTCTCAGGAGCAGGATGGTTACGGGACCGGTACTCTGGTTAAGTTGAACATCGATGCAGAGGGTAATGTCGTTGGTAATTTCTCTAACGGGACTCCGCGGAAACTCATGCGGATCGCTTTAGCCAAGTTTACCAATCCTGGCGCTCTGACCAAGGCTGGGAACAATGTCTGGGAAGAAAGTGGTGCCTCCGGCCCGCCAACAGTTGGAACCGTTGGCTCTGGTGTTGGAAGCATTTTTACCAACGCTCTTGAGTTGTCGAATGTCGACTTGGCTCAGGAATTCGTAAAAATGATTACCACTCAGCGTGGTTTTTCAGCCAACTCAAAGACGATTACGACCACCGATGAAATGTTGGCCGAGGTTATCAATCTCAAACGCTAATATTTGATTGGTCAAAATCATGACCTTAAGGTCTGCCGCCCCTGTTTCGGGGGCGGCATTTTTT
>CALZLE010000107.1 GCA_945788205.1 uncultured Desulfuromonadales bacterium | reverse complement strand
GAGAGCGACGCCGATCAATATCAGCTCCGCCGCCAGTGAATCGCACTTGCCGGCGGCGTGCATGCGGGTGTAGAAATCGGGCAATCGCAGCACCCCGACAACACCGACAAAGAAAAAGAACAGACCGGCCAGGATAAAGGCGATTCCGGCATAAATCATGAGTCACCTCCGGTCAGTTCATCCTGAAACTCGTGCCGCTTGCGGATGAAAAATTTGGAGGCCCCGAGGGTGGCGATAAAGTTGAGCAGCGCATAGGCGACGGCGATGTCGACGAACATTCCCAGGTCGCCGTAGAGGATGCCGATCAACAGCAACAGCACCGTGGTCTTGGTCCCGATCACGTTAGCACTCAATATCCGGTCAAGAATGGTCGGGCCGAAGACCAGCCGGTAAAGGCTGACCAGCACCAACAGGATCAGCGCGATGGCAATACTCAGGATCAGTCGTTCAGCCATTATTCGATCTCCAGGGCGCGGGCAACCCGCTCTTCCATCTCGCCGGGCAATGCTTCTGCCGACTCAGTCGTCAGGGCGTAGACGGTAAATTCATCTTCGTGGATGTTAACTGTGATAGTTCCCGGCGTCAGGGTGATCGATTGCCCTAGGGTGACCTTGGCCAGCGGCCGGGTCAGCTTCGATTTGAAACGGAACAGGTGCGGGTCGATCTTCTCCAGCATGCGCGGATGCAGGATGATATAAGCAACCTGAAGATTAGCCAGCAGAATCTCCTTGGCCAGCCAGGGAGCGTAAAGGATCACACCGATCAGTTCGCGGAACCAGGGCCGCCCGGATTCGGGGAACAGCAGGCTGGCGCTGAAGTGGGCCACCAGAAGGCAGCAGAGCACCCCCAAGGTAAAGTGGAAAGCGTCAAACATGCCCGACATGATGACCCAGAAGACCAGCATGATACAGAAGGTGGCAATTTTTGCCTTCATGATCTCAGATCCTGCGCAGAAAATGACAATTCTAAAAGGTCAGAAAATAGGCCGGCTCGGCAAACTGCTAAAAAATATAGCGGACAGCCGGCAAATAACAAATTGCGTCCGAACCCCTGTTCGGCGCTGGATTTCCCTGCCGCAAAGGGGGGCGGAAAACCCTGGTTTGAAACTGCAATACTGGACAAAATCGACAACATCAGGGTAGTTTATCCACAGCTAAAAACTTCACATATCTAGCATGAGAGAAGGCAGCCGGTCAACAAAATATCCCGTTTTAAAAACCTATTTATGGTTTTTATGTATACTTCAAACTGAACCTTTAAAACCTTTAAATACAGGCATTTTGAGAAATAAAACCTAATTTTACATTAAGTAGCTAAGGGGGACTTTCGATGAAATCTCTTCGTTGTGCCAGCATCCAGTTCAATATCAGTCTCGGCTATGTCGACGCCAACCTCGATTACGCAATCGACGCTCTGAGGCGGGTTGCCAAGCAGGGTGCCAGGCTGGCGGTCCTGCCCGAAATGTGGAGCTGCGGTTACGACTACAAAAACCTGACAGAACTGGCCAAAGAGACCCCGCGCGTCCTGGAAGAAATTCAGAATGAATGTCAAGCCCTCAATCTGGTTTGCGTCGGCAGTCTGCCAGAGCTGGAAAACGGCACAATTTACAACACGGCCTACCTGATAGACAAGGGCGAATTGATCGGCAGTTACCGCAAGCTGCACCTGTTTTCAACCATGCGGGAAGATAAATTTCTTGGCCCCGGAAATCAGTCCTTGGTGGTGGACTCCTCCGTTGGTCGGCTGGGAATCGCCATCTGTTACGACTTGCGCTTCCCCGAGCTGTTCCGCAAACTGGCCCTCGAAGGGGCTGAAATCATCTGCATTCCGGCGGAATGGCCAAAACCCCGGCAAGAGCATTGGAAAACCCTGCTGCGCGCGCGGGCAATAGAAAATCAAGTCTTTGTCATCGCTACCAATTGCTGTGGCGTGCAGGGAAAACTCGATTTCTTCGGCCTCAGCCAGTTGATTTCACCGCTGGGCAACGTACTGAAGATCGCGGAAGAAAGTGACACTGAGCTGGTCGCCGACTTCGATTTTTCCGAAATGGAAAGCTATCGCGCCCAAATCGACATTCTGGCTGATCGCCGGGACGACATTTACGGAACGCCCTGAAATCAGGACCTAAGAAATTACTTCATCGAGCATAGCGTCAGCTTCTGGCATGCGCCGACAAGCCCATATGCCAACCAGCAGAATCGAGCCGATGACCAACAGTAGGGGCTCCGCCCCCAGCCACTGAGCGACCAGTCCCAACAAACCCGTGCCGATGGCAAGAAGACCAATCATACTATTGCTAAAAGCGGTGAAGGTCGGTCGGTCCTGGGTCGGAACAGCATCCACCAGATAGGTTTTCCGGCCTAGGCGGACACCCGAGTCCGCCAGCCCGATCAGCACAAAAACCAACAGGTAGCCTGCGTATTGCACAGAATGGAAAGGCAGTAGCGACAAGCACAGCGCCAGCAATACAGCCCCAGCAGCAATTTGTACACTTCGAACCATGACCTGCTTGCTGGTACTGTCAGCCATCCGCCCCCAAAAGGGACTGCTGACAATTTGTGAAAGGCCGACTGCGACCACTAAAAGTCCGATATCTTGGACCCGCAGCTGCAACAATTCGCCAGCATGCAAAACGAAAAAGGGCGTTGCCAGTTCAACGGCAAGCAATAAGCTACGAGCAGCAAGAAAGCTGCGATAACCGGGATAACGACGATAATGCTTGACCCCTTCGCGAGCTTCAGCCAGTGCATTACGACCACCTTTTATCGCACCGGGATGCTCGCGAATCAAGGCGAAAAATAGTGCCGCCAGCGCCCAGAGCAACGCGGCGATAAACAGTAAAAAAAGAATCGGCTTCAGGGTTTGTTGGCTGTCCTGCAAACGGTTGAGCAGAAGCCCGGCCAGACTGGTTAGAATGCCGCCAAAAAAGGCCCTCTGAGCCAGCAACTTGCCACGATGCCCCTTGTCGACGGTTTTCCCTAAAACATCTTGGAAAGCAACCGAAGCGGTGCCACTGGCAACGCTGAAAACCAATAACAAAAACAGCAACAGCAACCCGGCCAGCGTCGGCGCAAGCCACAAGGCCGCCGGTATCATCAGCAGCAGACAGAGAGCCTGAACCAAACCGGAAATTGTCCAAACCCATTTTCGCACCGCCAATCGTCGAATCTGGCCAGCAACCAACATCTGGGGCAAAAGGGAGAAAGTCTGCTTGATCGGTAACAAAAAACCGAACATCCAAACCGGCGTGCCGAGCAATTGAAACAGCCAGGGGAGGATCAGGTTCGGACCGGCGATCTGTTCCGCGAGCTTTGATGCCGCTCCACTACAGACATTTGTCCGAAGATTCCAGCCCTCCTCGTGGCAGGCCTCTTCCGGAATCGACCTACAGGCACGATCAAGCGCATCGTCGCCAGACAACACACCCAGAAAGTGTTTTTTCAGGGCCCTGATCATAATAACTTTATTCAGCCAGCGGCTGCGCGCTGCTGCGAAACTTTGCTGGAACCTGCTCCAGACTGTCGGCAAATTGCAGGGCACCGGAATCGTCAACGTAAAGGTGCCGCTGTGCGCTAGCCGCTTTGGTCACCGGAGCCTTCCGCGTTGCCTCAATCACCTGCTCGATCGACTTCCCCGGCGTCTTCGCAACACCATCGATTCCAACCAGACCGAACAGCCGGGCACGAAAATCGACATAAAAAATCTGTGCCTGCTGAGCACCCGGAACAGTCATCGGAACCCGAACCAGGACCTGATCAACAGCAATCAGCACAGCGAGACTGAAAACCAGCCAAGCAAATAATTTCAACAGCTTAAGCATCGAAAAAACATCTCCGGAGATAAGAATGGACTTGCCAAGCATACCGTTCTGTTTCGACAAACTCAACTCTTGCCTAAAGGTTGCACTTTCAACCAGCGCTGTGCAAGAATACGGACCTTTGAATATTCATGAAAAACAAGGAGCTCGAAGATGAGTGATTCACAATATGATGTCATCATAATTGGCGGCGGCCCAGCCGGTATGACTGCGGGTCTGTATGCCTCCCGCGCCAGCCTGAAAACCCTGATGCTGGAAAAAATGATCATGGGTGGCCAGATGATGACTGCCACAAAAATTGAAAACTGGCCCGGCTACCCCGGTGGAATCGACGGCCCCGAATTGATGATGCGCTTTCAGGAGCACTGTGTTGAATTTGGCCTGGAAACCGGTTACGGCGTGGTCGAGAAAATTATCGATAACGGTGACAGCAAAACCCTGATCGTCGACGGCAAAGAGATGACCTGTCAGGCGGTGATTATCGCGACCGGTGTCATCCCCAAAAAGTTGGGCCTCGATGGCGAGGAGGGGCTGGTCGGCCGGGGAGTTTCCTACTGCGCGACCTGCGATGGTGCCTTCTTCCGCGATGTCCCGATTGCCGTCATCGGCGGAGGCGATACAGCCGCAGAAGAAGCCCTGTTTCTGACCCGCTTTGCCAGTAAAGTCGTCATGGTTCACCGTCGCGACGAACTCCGGGCGACCAAAATCCTCCGTGAGCGAATCGCCAAAAACGAGAAGATCGAAATGGCCTGGAACTCAGTCGTCGATGAACTCTTGTCCGACAACACCGGCCTGACCGGCGCCATGTTGCGCGACACACAGACGGGTGAAACCCGCAAGGTTGAACTGAGCGGAATGTTCGTTGCCGTTGGCGTTTCTCCGACCACCAGCTTTCTCGATGGAATCGTTAAATTAGACAAAGGCGGTTACATCACTGCCGGTGAAGATACTCACACCAACATTCCTGGAATCTTCGCGGCCGGTGACTGCCGGACCAATATTCTAAAGCAAGTCTCTACTGCTGTTGGAGATGGTGCTGTCGCTGCAATTATGGCCGAAAGACACATCGAGGAGCAACAACACAGTTCGTGATATAGAGGACTTGCCGTCTGATCAACCAGCCCTGGGGGGGGATATATGCTTGCTCGTGTTACATCCGGTGCCTTAATCGGCATCGACGCCTATCCTGTTGAAGTTGAAGTCGACATCGCTCAAGGTCTGCCACAGTTTTCCACTGTCGGCTTACCGGAAGGCGCGGTCAAAGAGAGCAAAGACCGCGTCAAATCAGCGATCAAAAACTCCGGCTATGATTTTCCAGCCCGGCGCATCACCATCAATCTGGCGCCCGCCGATATCCGCAAGGACGGTGCCGCCTTCGATCTACCGATCGCCATCGGTCTGCTCTGCGCCACCGGAATCGTTGACGAAGAACAGCTGAAAAAATTCATCCTGCTTGGCGAACTCTCTCTTGATGGCCGGGTCAAGCCGGTCCGCGGCGTACTGCCGATTGCTGTTGCTGCGCGCAACTGGGGCGATCAGGCACTGATTCTGCCAACCGAAAATGCCGCAGAAGGTGCTGTCGTCGCTGGTCCACCGGTCTACGCTGTACGCGATCTCGGTGAAGTGGTCGCTCTGCTTAACGGCGAAAAACAATTCTCCCCCTACCAATGCCCCGCTGAAACAAACCCTGAACCGGTCGATTGCGAAGACTTTGCCGAAGTCCGCGGGCAGGAGCATGTCAAACGAGCGCTTGAGGTTGCCGCGGCCGGGGCACATAACGTCCTGCTCAGCGGACCGCCCGGCTGCGGGAAAACCATGCTGGCCCGCCGATTACCATCGATCCTGCCGGAGCTCTCTTTTGAAGAGGCGCTGGAAACCACAAAAATTCACT
>CALZLE010000106.1 GCA_945788205.1 uncultured Desulfuromonadales bacterium | reverse complement strand
CATCACCAACCTGTACATTGCCGTCAGAATTCTTCTCATGGACCTCCCAGAGTGCAGACCAAGCACCAACATCATTCCAGCCGGCAGAGAGGGGAAAAACAACAGCATTAGCTGTTTTCTCCATAACAGCGTAGTCAATTGATTCCGATGGTGATGCGGCAAAAACAGTTTTTTCAAGACGCATGAAATCGAGGTCAGATTCGATCGACTCAAACGCCGTCCGACAGGCGGTCAGGATATCAGGACGAAACTTGCCCAACTCTTCCAGATAACAGCTGGCTTTAAACAAAAACATGCCACTGTTCCAATAATAATTTCCAGAATCAACATAAGACTGCGCGGTGGCAAGGTCAGGTTTTTCAACAAAGCTAGCTACCGGAAAAGCGTCATTTCCTTCAATTGGATGTTCTGCGGCTTTTATGTATCTATAACCCGTTTCAGGAGCATCAGGCACAATTCCAAAGGTTACCAAGGAGCCCTCTTCTGCACGCTGCAATGAAGATTCAATAACTTTGCAGAAACGTTCTGCATCTTTGATTAGATGGTCCGCAGGCAACACTAACAGTAAGGGATCTTCGCCGATACTTTGCGCTTGCATTGCGGCAATCGCAACAGCCGGCGCAGTATTGCGACCGCAGGGTTCAAGAATAATGGCATTCGGTTCAATATCAATCTGACGCAACTGCTCAGCAACCATAAAACGATGGCTTTCATTACAAACCACCATTGGCGCTGAAAGGTTACCAATACCGGACAAACGTAAAACTGTCTCCTGCAGCATCGTTTTGTCACTAGCTAGCGGGAGTAATTGTTTTGGATATGATTCACGTGATAGTGGCCACAATCGCGTTCCAGCGCCACCGGACAGGACAACCGGCAAAAGCATTATTTTGTCTCCTAACAAAGTCGAATAATCACTAATTGACATCATACTAGAGACAAGACAAGCTGCAACAAAAAAGGCTCCACGAACGTAGAGCCTTCCTTGTTGTTTGATTCTATAAAATGTCTAGCTCACTTTAAATCACCCTGAATACCAATTTTAATTGTTTCCAGTGGCATATCGATACCGCTCGCCTCAACGGCCTGTTTAGCAATAGCAATCAATCCAGAGCAGCACGGGACTTCCATGTGCGCAACCACCAGTTTGGTGATGCCACCAGCTTTGATCATCGCGGAAAGTTTTTCGATGTACAGCTGTGCATCATCAAATTTAGGGCAACCGACCACGACCGAGCGGCCCTTAAGAATGTCCTTGTGAAAATCAGCGTAGGCAAAGGGAGCACAGTCGGCGGACAACAAAACCTCTTTACCTTCGAGAAATGGAGCTGTTGGCGGCACCAGATTGAGCAACACCGGCCATTGACGCAATTCTGACGGGCGCTGACCGCTTTCATCTGCTGCTGTCTCGTCCTGCTTACTGAAATTCATCAGTTTTGCTGAAGGACATCCACCACCTGCAGCTGGCGCGGAAGTCGAAAAGCTTTTCACTTGCGCTGACGGACAACCACCTGCTGGAGGAACCGGGTGACTATGTGGAATCGGGTCGCGCCCAATTTCCTTCAAATGTTTATCAACGGCTTCTTCATCAAACTCATCAGCTTCACGCCTCTCAATGGTAATAGCTCCTCGTGGACAATCGCCCAAACAGGCTCCTAGTCCGTCACACAAGGCATCCGACACCAGCTTGGCTTTACCATCAATAATCTGAATCGCTCCTTCAGCACAGGAAGGTACGCAGAGTCCACAACCGTCACATTTATCTTCGTCTATTTTCACCATCTCGCGATACGCCATTTGTTTATCTCCTCTATGAAAACAAGAATTTTTAAAGTGTAAGCAAAGAATATCCATTAATGCTGGATAGAACCTTGACCCTGATCAAGAAACTGAAAATGTTCAAAAAAAATAATGCCAGATTAAGTCTAGGCGTCCTTTGCGGATCAGTGCTCGTCCCGAATATCGCATGATTTTACGAACTTCCTCACGATGTCCCTGACGAAAGCAATGAACATGACAGTGCTTACAGGTCGGTTTTTCTTCCAACGGGCATTTCAAACGTCTATCGATGGCATAAAGAAGAAAATTCTGACATTCGTCACAGCACATATAGGGCTGCAGGTGAGCTAATTCTTCGGGTAGGTTTTTGAGTGGTCCGGATTCCGCTTGGTGATGTGCAGCGCAGTATACTGATGTAAACAGTGCAAGAACCTTCAGGTCTTTGCGTTCTTTACGCGTCAAGGAGTTTAGCTGTTGATTCATACCCATAGGGATAGACTAGCAGAACTTGGAAAACAACGAGTTGATGCAGGTCAAAAGCAAAACGTTATGGATTCAGGACATTGTTCCGGTGCTGATAGTATTCGCGGATACTTATTTCCCCAAGGCTGCGCTGCTGCCGGATTCGCTGCAATTTGACCTTTTCCACATTGCTATACTCGATTGCTTCCGGAACAGTATAATCGCTATAAAGATAGAGTTTTTGTTGCCAGGCTACAAACAGGCGTGTTCCATCAGCGCTGAAACGGGCTTTGGCATTTGCTGGCAAACTCAGCTGCAATTGGCCATCAGCGTAAAGGTTCCCGTCAATATAAAACAGATCGCGCAGCGGAGCACCCTGTAAAGACTCGCCTATTGAGTTCCACAGATGTCTCTGTTTCTTCGACCAGGGGTTAGACAACGATACTTGTCCGTCTCCATCTGGGATCAAAACTGTTTCGCCGTCAGCACCACAAAAGGCTTCCAGCTGGCGATTTTCTGTTTCTGACAGCACCAGTTCCCGACCCGTCTGTAAATTATAGAGGACCAGCTCTACTCGTCCACCGAGAGTCGGCGGATCAAGATATCGGTTATAGATCAACTCATCTTTCAGAGGAGAAAGATCGAAATGATGCACGATTTTGTCGTCAAAGCCTGTTGGCTGATGGTAAAGCTGTTGGGAATAAAGCGGTATTCTTTCCACATCCCATTGTCCATCCCATATCAGCAGGCTTGCCTGAAATTGTAAAACTCCATTTCCCGACTCAACTGTCTGCGCCATTGCCAGCAAACGGCCATCGGCCATCCAAGCAAAATCGGTAATCTGCTCGTCAACAAATATCTGCGGACGGTCCTCAGCATCAGAGCCTAATCGAACTAACCTGGTCTTTTCCACTTCCCAAAATGCTGCGACGAGAGAACGGCCATCGGCTGCCCAAATTAGTGCCTCAGGCTGATCGTAGGTTAACTGCTGACGGTAATTATCCGACAAGCGCAACAGATGTAGCCCATCATCAACATACGCGATTTGGTCACCATCAGGACCAACAGCATATAATTCGCTATCATTCAACTCTACCAGTAAGTTTGCGTCTGGAAGCGACGTGACAAAAGGAACCTGAACCGAACAGCCACAGACAAGGCTGAAGCTCAATAAAAGCAAACCGAGAACAAATCTCATCAGATATCCTTATAACTGTCGGCAAGATCGAGTAAACGGTCAACATCAAGAATCTCGATAGTTTTCCCCTGCACCCGGATGATCTCTTCATCAGACATTTTGCGAAAGGTCCGCGAAAGAGTTTCACTGACCGTACCAAGGTTTGAGGCCAACTGAGTTTTCGAAAAAGGTAATGTGACGAAAGGTTTTTCGTCACCACCAATTTCTGTTAGATAGCGTGCCAGCCGGGCAGGCACATCGCGAAACGTTAAGTCTTCGATCTGCACTGTGAACTGACGCAGAAACTTCGCTAATCCACCAATCATATTGATCGCTATTTGTGAGTGCTGCAAAAGCAGGTCGAGAAACTCTTTTTTTGGGAAAAACAGTAGCTTTGAGGATTCCAACGGTTCTGCAAAAGCCGGATAGCAACCATCCGCAAAAATTGCCGCTTCGGCAAAAGTATCACCCGGCAAAACGATATGGAGTATTCGCTCTTTACCTTCTGGCGACAGTTTATAAATTTTCACCTTCCCTGTCTCCACAACATAAAAACCGACTGCCTGCTCACCTTGCTCAAAAAGTATCTCACCTCGGCGAAATTGTCTTAACCTGCAGACAT
>CALZLE010000105.1 GCA_945788205.1 uncultured Desulfuromonadales bacterium | reverse complement strand
GCTCGCGGTCTATTCCGCTGATGGCCGTTTGCTGGAGCGGATCGGTCGGCGCGGCGAAGGACCGGCGGAGTTCAACTACCCGCTGGATGTCGATCTGGCCCCCAACGGTCAGCTGGTCGTCCTCGATGCCCTGAATGCGCGGGTTCAGGTCATGACAACCGGTGGGGAGTTTATCCGCCAGTTCGGTGAGCGCGGCACCGCGCTGGGCTCATTTCGTCTGCCCAAAGCGCTTGCCGTCGACGGCTTCGGCCACGTCTACGTCAGCGACAGCCAGGCGCACCGCTTTGTCGTATTTGATCTGCAGGGAAACTATCTGCTGACCATCGGCGGGCGCTCGGTGTTCAGCGGCGGTGTCCATCCCGGTGGCCTCGATTTCCCGCAAGGGATCGAGGCCGATGAGGATGGTGCGATCTGGATCGTTGATTCTCTCAGTCGCATCGTCCATCGTTTTCAGTATTTAAGTGAGGCCTATCTGCAGAAAAACCCGATTCGCGCCGGGGACGCATATCGGCATGAAAAGTTACGCTAAGTGGGTGGGGAGAGAAGGATGAAGATGCCGAAATGGCTTTATCAATCTGTTGCCAGCCTGATCATTCTGCTGGCTCTGGGCCTGCCTGCCGCAGCGCTGGAGATCCTCTATCCGGTCAATGGCAGCTATGTCACCAGGTCTGACGCCCTGGTGATAAAGGCCGGTGAGGGGGTGGATGGTCTGGTGCTTGAGATCGGTGGTGTGGCAAGCGATCTGATCGATATTTCCGGGGAGGAATACCGGGCTCTGTTTCAGGACCTGCTGATTGTCGAGCCATTTTTCGACCCCGGGCAAAACCGCATCAGGGTGACCGGCTACCGGCAAGGTGAAAAGGTTGCTGAAGCGCGCAGCATGTTTTATTACCAGGCCAAAGCCAATCGGCCGCCGCCTGAAGGTTATCAAGCCTACACCATGCATCAGCCCGAGCATGAAGCCGCCTGTGTCGCCTGCCATGATCTGAGTCCGACTCAAGAACAGCTCGATATTGCCAGTCCGGCCGAAAACCCCTGCACCACCTGCCACCGCGGCATGTTCCGCAACGAGTGGGTGCACGGTCCGGCGGGTGCCTACCAGTGTGGCTATTGTCACGATGTGCAGAATGAAAAGGGGCGCTTTCGCGAGCGAAAGATTCACGCTGATCTCTGCAACGAGTGCCACCAGGATATCGTCGAAACCTATCAGCAGAGCAAATATGTCCACGGGCCGGTTGCGGTCGGCATGTGCAACCTTTGTCACGATTCCCACGCCTCCCCCCATGAGGGGCAGCTGGTGGCAGCGGTGAATGATCTCTGTCTGGGCTGTCACGAGGGGATGAACAGTGGCAGCCATGTTCTTCGTGGCATTGGCGGCAAGGCCCATCCTTTGAGCGGCGTCAAAGACCTGAGTCGCTCACGCGAATTGAACTGCACGGGATGTCATAATCCACACGGTGGTAATTCTCCGTATTTTTTCCAACGTGGCGTGAAAACCAGGATGCAACTTTGTCAAATTTGTCATCAGAAATAACTAGACCTAAAGAAAGGGATCGGTTGTGAAAAAAATACATTTATTGGCGGTTTTATTTGTCTGCCTGATGCTTTTATCCGGCTGTGTGGGGAAAACAAGTGCCCCCCGTTTTGTTTGGCCTCCGCCACCGGAAGAGCCGAAACTTGAGTGGAAGGGGGTCTATTTTTCGCAGGATGATATCAAAAAGGGGACTGGAAGAGAGGTCTTGGAAGGATTTTTGGGCGGCACTGCCAATGGGAGGTTTTCAACTCCGATCGGAATCGTTGCAGATGGTGCAGGGCGCGTATATGTCTCTGATATTCACCGAAAAGATGTGCTTATTTACGATTTTAATCAGGGAACAGTAGATAGTTTGTCGCCCCTCTCCGGTTTTGTTGCTCCCTTGGGGTTGGCCATGGATAGCAAGAAAAACCTCTATGTCGCTGATGGAGAAAGGGGGCAGATCCTTGTTTTTGATCAAAATAAGACCCCCATATTGGCTTTTGGTAAAGATGATTTAGAAAAGCCCGCTTACCTGGCTGTGAATGACGAGTTGGGTCGCGTTTATGTTTCTGATTCTCGCAAAAACGCAATTGTGGTTTTTGATCTGTCAGGAAAGCAGCTGTTTTCCTTTGGTGAAGTCGGAAACAAAGAGGGGCAGTTCTTTGCGCCACAAGGGCTGGGATTTTCACCTAAAGGGCTCCTATTTGTCGTCGATATGTTTAATGCACGCATCCAGGTCTTCGATCCTTCAGGGAAATTTAAATATGCCTTTGGCAGGCGCAACGACAACGGTGGTGGCTTCGCGACCCCAAAGGATTTGGCTTTTGACAGCGAGGGGCACGTCTATGTTGTCGATGGCCGGCGCTCAATAGTGAATATCTTTACTGACCAAGGAGAGTTATTGCTGGAGCTTGGTGACGGCAAGCCATCGATCAGCCAGTTCGGGTTTCTTGCTCCACGGTCGATTTTTATTGATCAGCTCGACCAGATTTACATCTCTGAAGCCTTGGGCCGTCGCTTTGCCGTTTGGCAATACATGAGTGAGCGCTACCTTCAGACCAATCCCTATACCGCAGAAGACAAAGAGCGTTTGCTCGAACATATGACAAAGGTCAAGAAACAAGCTGAGTAGGTTGAATAGGGGACTTTCGTTAAAGGGCGGAAAAGGTCAGTGAAAAACCTGAGCGGAAAAAAAGTTGAAAGAATAATTATTAAAAAACACATATTTGGATAGTTTAATTCTGGGCATGTTGCTTGCAAGTTTTGAGGAGGCGAAAGGGCGAGGAGCAACCTCTGTCACAGAGTTATCGTGGATGACTCATTCATCAACCCAGGTGGTAAGGCACCTTAACTATTTAACAATTGGAGGTAACATGAAAAGCTTGAAAATGGTTCCAGTACTCTTGGTAGGTGTAGCGCTGTTTGCGGCGCCTGCGTTGGCCGCCGTTTCGGGGACGGCACATGACCTGTCATCTGCCTCAGGGACAGATTATGGTGCCGACTCGGCCGAAATCTGTGTCTATTGCCATACTCCGCACGAAGCGAGTACGGCTGGTCCACTATGGAACCGGACCAATCCTTCAGGAATAACGGATGTTTACGGGAATCCGAACGGGACCATCAACGCCACTCTCCCGGTCAACTACGACTCTACCGATGCGGTACTGTGTCTGAGTTGTCATGATGGCAGCAGTATGACAGCTGCTCTGGTCAATCCGCCGAATAATGTTGGCACATTGACCTGGAATGCGAGTGCCGGGAACTCAGGCAATATTTCCGGAACTGCAAACCTGGGAACCGATCTGAGCAATGACCACCCGATTGGATTTGTTTACGATAATACCCTCGTCACTGCCGACGGGGAGCTTGAGGCAAAAGCCACGGTAGAGGCTGTGCCGGGCATGGCTGGTGCCCTTTCTTTTGGCGGCACTAATGACCAGATGTGGTGTTCTTCTTGTCATGATGTTCACAATGATACCAATACACCTTTTTTGAGGGTGTCGAATGCAAGTTCCGCACTGTGCACCAGCTGTCATCAAAAATAAGCATCTAGGGTGAAAATGCTGCAGGGGGGAGTGGGATAGGCTCGCTCCCCCATTTTTTCAAAATCGCTTTTCCTTGGGTTGAGGAAAGCTGAGAAAACTGAATGATTCTAAGGCTCTGTACATACTGTCTGGTTTTGCTGCTGCTCAGCTCGCCGGCCTATGCAGCATCAGGCAGGTTGAGTGGTGCCGCGACGCTGAGTTACGCTCAACTGACAGCAGAAGAGGACGGCGTCGAAGTGCTCGATGCCAGTCATTTTGTGCAGAAATACTCACTGTTGTGGGAAAAAAGTGGTGAGATTGAAAACGGCCGCGCTGGGGATTATGACATCGCGTTGGGTTATGAGTGGAGCTGGATAGAGTCCGATGTCAATGGTGCGGAAGTCGATTTCGAAAATCCACTTGATAAGATTCTGTTTCGCGGGGATCTACTCTTGGCCCCAGGTGGTTTGCCCTTTCGATTGCACATCTATTCTGAGGATATGCAAAGTACCAGTTTTGTTGGAGGACTATACGGAGATTTGTTTGAGCAGGATGACCTCGGGAGGGATTTCGGTATTGTTTCTTCCTTTAATAATGGTTCACATATCACCACCGGAATGACTTTAATTGCAGGGGTGAATAATGGGGACTACCGAGGCCAGTATCGCAATTTGTTTAAGGCTATGCCAAAATTATTGATTGACTTCAGGCAGGATGAAGTTCGTGATCGAAAAAGCCCGATGCCAATTGATTATGTAGATCGCAATTTGGCCTTTGTATCATTGAACAAAAACAAAAACTGGTTCCATTACCGTTTCTCAACCCACGAAGATAAAATTGATTCTAGTAACGACTTTGAAACCCAGACCTTTCTGCTGGGAACAATTGATCATGTTGACCGCCGCCAATGGATCGATTTGACAAATTGGATTAAGATTTCGACTGATCTGGCTTATTCGGAAACCACTCCAGATATGGATTCCAATGAACAGCAGGAAAAACGTTATGACTATAATCTTTTTGTTGCAGCCGATAGAACTAGTTGGAATGGCAGTGTCTATACAGGATACAGTAGGTCACGGGATGAGCTTACTCTAGACAAGCAACTGAATGTTCCGATATTTGCAAATGGCCACCTGAACAGAGATACAACCTGGCGCATTCGTTTCGAAAATCAGCACCAAGAAGAAGATCTTATTGCTTCCGATGTAACCCAGAAGCAAAGCAACCTGTTTTTGTCCTCTCGGCTTGATATGTTCTCGCAATCGCGGTACATGGTCTCGCCGAAATTGGAGATGGAACACAAGGATAGTTGGGTACATGATGGTTCCGCTCTGCGTGGTGGAGTCGAGATTTATAGTAACCCTCGCCATCGCTCTGATTTAGATCTGTTTGGCGAATATTTATTGGCAGGCTATCAAGGGGATGAAACCTCATATTATGAGCATCAATTGCAGGGGCGGATTGCCAAAGATTTGACCAGCACTTCCCGTTATGAGCTGGGCCAAAAGCTGATTTATGGTTCCGGGAAATATAATAACCAAGCTTTTGATTTCATGGCTGCAGATGTTTCTGCATTAACTATCAGTCCAGGAGACAGTGGCGAATATTATCGGTCAATTTCCAATTTTGCTATTGATCATCGACCGGCGAATCGAATTTATAATCGACTCGCAATGACATACGACTATATAGATTCAATTGTAGGCAAAGATGGCGAATTAACAGTTGTTCATAATATCGACTATTATGGTGGAGACTTAAGAGCGGCGATGACGAATGAACTGATTTGGGGCGGTTCGGTTCATGACTCTTTTAAAAATAATTTGGATTTATCGAATGAATCAACAATTGTCCGAGAGGGTGGAGTTGAGGAAGTCAGTTTTGAAAGTATCGCTCGACTCGACTATAGCCCTGACCGCAGGCATCATCACTCTCTGGACTTTGAGTTGGATTGGCGCAAATTTGAAGACGGTGAATCTGATCGACGCTACCAGTTTACCCAGTTGTACGAGTACACTTTTTGGAAAGAAAGTGGGTTGATTCGTAAGATTGCTGTTTTGGGTGAAGAGTTTGAGTATGAGGATTACGCTGACTCGCTTGGCGAATCACGCTCATTGCTGACCTTTACTCTTTTTTCGGATCTGTATCCAACTCGCCATACTTTGCTCAGTGCTAGGCTTCGTTACGCAATTGACACCACTGAAGAGTCCGATACCATGCTGGCCTTTTTGTCGGCTGGAGTCGATTTTTCCAAGTTTCAGTTGGAATTGAATTATGCCTACGGAACACGTACGGCAGGAATCAGTCAGCCTGAGCGGGTTGAACATAAGTGGGAGATGAAGGTCACAAAGACCTTCTGACTTAAATGGGTTTATGGCGATGTATACCGGTAGCATTTTGATGTTGACCGGTTTTTTTAGTTCCACGTGGCGCGGATTTGTAGAATTTAGGTTGAAACGGAATATTCCCTCAACCAACCATCGCCAATCTTTATACCTTTGATAATTTCAGCGCCTTTCGGTAGCAATGCATCCCTTTTCATGCCTGGCCCGTATATGAAATCCCTTATGTAGGTTCTTTCATTGTGGTTAAACTTTTGAATAGTCTCGTTAATAGGGAGTTTTTCCTTGGATATGACCAGAAATGGGGATGCCTTCGGGAGGGAGCCTATTGATGCTGGTGACGCTAATATCTCGTTTGCCGTACTTTTTATGTATGCGTTCAGTAGGCTGAGATCAGATTTTTGTGGCGGGATTTTAGTTTTTGCTGACAACAGCTGCAAAAGGGCTAAATTCAAGTAGGCATTTTTTTCATCCGCGAGAGGGTTTTTTCTGAGTGAATCAGCATGCCTTTTAGCGACAATCCCGAGGCTCATCGTCATAAAATAATTGTTAGGATAGTAAAATAGACCTTTTTTGTAGTGCCCTATCGCTTCTTTCAGTTTCCCTTGGGTCAGGGAGTTGCTTGCGAACTTGACGTAAAGCAATTCGGACTTGGTGTACTTTTCCGATTTTAAAAGGCGTTGCAGACCCTCGTCCGTTCTTTTAAGTGTGGTCAGGGTCGATCCGAGTTGCTCAAGGGCTCTGCCGCTCCATGGATTAAATGCCAGAGACCGCTCAAATTCCTTCTTGGCCTTTAAGAGGTTGTTGTCTCTGGAGCTTCTGATGCCTGCGCCAAGGTAGCGATCACTGATAAACAACGAGCTACTGATCAGGCTAATTATTATTGCCATCGCCGCCAGGATTGTTTTCAGGCTTCCTGATTGGGGGAGTCTAATTTTGACAGCTTTGGTTGTTCCTGTCTTGAGTTCGACGGACAATAGCCCCAAGAGAAGCCAGAAAAGTGTTGCTGAAGGCATGAGCCGCAGAGGAAAGCTTACCAGTGAATGGATCAATGTTACTGCAATTGCCGAAGTAAGAGCGAGAGAAGGGGCAATGTTATTTTGATTTATGACTTTTCTGATAAAGGCAAATAGATAAAGCCCAATCGCCAATAAAAACACCATCAGCGTTGGGGCGCCTGTTTCAGCTGCTATATGCAGGTATTCGTTGTGGGCATGATGTGCCCACCCTGAATATTCCCTGTAGGTTGCATGTTCCGGATCGTCTAAAAAGATTCCCTGGTAATCAGGGTATATGTAGGCATAGGTCCCAAGACCGGACCCATTAAAAGGATGTTCGGATATCATCTCCGCCGAGACACCCCACATCATAAAACGTGCCTGTAAGGATGCTCCCGTCTCAGTGAAACGATCGATAATCGTTCTTGTCTCGGTAGCACTGAAGGGGGGGGCGCCATAAAAAAACAATATGATCGTCAGGCTGATCAGGGATAAACTGACGATCCGTTTTTTCAACTTGAAGGCTTTTCCCCTGGCCTCAGGGCTTAGAAGCAAAGTGGCAACGCTCATTCCAAGCGCAACTGTAAGGCCAATGAGAACGCCTCTGGTCTTGGCGTAGAAGAGGGCGGTAAGTATTACGCTGTAGAGAAAAAACACTATAAATAGATTTCGTCTGCGGTCAGCTTTTAGGATTTGATAAATTGTCAGCGGGATGACAGGGCCGAGGAATGCACTCAAATAGTTTGGGTTGCCAAAGGTCGAAATGACTCTGCCTCTTCCCTTTAAGGTTTCGATTACAGGGTCAAAGTGGATTCCATAGTAATTGATTATTGCAAACAAGCTGACAGCAGCTGCCGCGACAATCGGCCCAATGAAATATGGTGCTAGTGATTTGGTTTGGCCTCTGGTGATTTGGGGGAGAAGGAAAATAATGAAAAAGCACGACCACTGTATTGTGCCAAGAGTGCTCCAATAAATATTTTTAGTGTCCAATACGGATGCGATAGATAAAACGAAAAAAAAGATTATAAGCTTCGCAGGCAGGGCAGGTGAAATTTTCAGACTGTCTGCTGTTGTTCTAAAAAAGGCAAAAGCCAAGGTGAGGTAAAGATAAATCTCTCCCAAAAAAACTTTGGCTTCTCTCTGGCCATGCAATTCGCTGAAATATGCTATTGATACGAGAAGGAAAAATGCCAGGGAGTGGAGGGCGATTGAATTTTTTTCAGGGCTTTGCACGTCCATTGGTTGAGCTTTCCTTATGATTTTATTTTAAGATTTTGAGTATCATTTTGAGTAGGTTTTAGCAAGCAAAGATAGCTGTTATTTGGAAAAATTTGGCTTTATTGAGGTGTATTAAATGCATGCCAGGAACGAAACAATAGATGAGTTATCGATCGGCAATCTGCAACTGCTCCAGTCAAAAACCGGCTACCGCTTTTCCCTCGACCCGATTCTGCTGGCACGCTTTGCTTCTGTAAAAAAAAGCGATGTTGTCGTCGATCTGGGAACCGGTTCGGGGGTTGTTCCATTGCTTTTGGCAAAACTGAGTGAGGCGAAGGAGCTGATCGGTATTGAACTGCAGTCGGATTTGGCTGACCGCGCGAGACGCAATGTCGAGTTGAACGGATTGCAGAGACAGGTGAGTATTCTTCAGGACGACCTGCGGCAGATTAAGCAACTTTTGCCGGTTGCCAGCGTTGACCTGGTTGTCAGTAATCCTCCCTACCGCAAGCCGGAGAATGGCCGCATCGCCCCGAACAATGAGCGGGCAGCGGCGCGGCATGAGCTGGCTGGGGAGCTGGAAAATTTTGTCGCGGCTGCCGCCTGGTTGTTGAAGAACGGTGGCCGGTTTGCCCTGATCTATCTGGCGGAACGTTTACCGGAACTGCTCGGCATGCTTGGCGAGTACGGCATAGAGCCGAAACGGTTGCGGATGATTTACCCACGCCAGACTGAGCCGGCCAAAATGGTGCTGGTCGAAGGGCGCAAAGGCGGTCGCCCGGGACTGGCGGTTGAACCACCACTGATTGTCTATCGTGGCGCTGGGCGGGATTATACCCAGGAAGTGCTACGGATGTACGGTGAAGAGGGGCGTTAGCTGCTGCGCCCTTTGTCGAGTTGGGTCTGCAGGGTGAAAACGCGGCGCATTTCTGCTTTCAGTTCCGGATCGGTCACATCTTGCAATTTGTCTTCGATCGCCTGTTGCTCCTCAGGGGAAAGTTCGATTTTCTTCCAGGCCGGCGGGCCGGGCTCCTCCTTTTTTTTCACTTGGCTGGCTTCCCGTCCCGGCTGCCCTTTACGCAGATAGATATCGGTTATTCCGGCGTTGGGGATCTGGGCGTTGAGTTTTTCCAGAATTTTCGGCTTGAGCATCTGCAGCTGCTGCATCCAGACCGGGTGATCCACCTGCACCTCGAGCACACCCTGGCGCAGTCGTAGCGGCCGTGCTCGCCGGGCGATCTGTTCGCCGACCAGCTGATCCCAGATCAGCCAGGCCTGATAGCGGGAGAGCTTCTCGCCCAGCCCCTG
>CALZLE010000104.1 GCA_945788205.1 uncultured Desulfuromonadales bacterium | reverse complement strand
GTCGATATTATCGTCGCCACGCCGGGCCGGTTGATCGACTATTATAAGCAGCGGGTCTTTTCCATGAATCGGGTCGAAGCGCTGGTTATTGACGAAGCCGACCGGATGTTCGATATGGGTTTCATCAAGGATTTGCGCTACATCCTGCGCCAGCTTCCTTCTTTTGATAAGCGTCAGACGATGTTGTTCTCCGCCACTCTTTCGCCACAAGTGATGGAGCTGGCTTACGAGTTTATGAATCTGGCGGAGAAGGTGCGGATTGAGCCGGAGAAGATGACGGCCGATAACATCGATCAGGTTCTTTATCATGTGACGCGACGGGAAAAGTTTGCTCTACTGCTCGGTCTGCTCAAAAAGGAGACTGAGGTTGAGCGGGTGATGTTGTTCGTCAATATGAAGGTCGAGGCCGAGCGGCTCAATGCACTGCTCAATGCCAATGACATCCCCAGTGCGGTCCTTTCCGGAGATATTCCACAAAAGAAGCGGATGCGGATTCTCGATCAATTCAAAATCGGCAGTTTGACTCATCTGGTCGCGACCGATGTCGCTTCGCGTGGGATTCATGTCGACAATGTTTCCCACGTGGTGAATTACGACCTGCCGCAGGACCGCGAGGATTACGTTCATCGGATCGGCCGTACGGCACGCGCCGGGGCAAAGGGGCGGGCGATCAGTTTTGCCGACGAAGAGACCGTTTACGTGCTGGACGAAATTCAGGACTACCTCGGCAAGCGGATTCCGAGTGAAGTGCCCCTCGACGAGGACTTCTGTTTTAGTTACAAGCGGGCAATTCCGAAGCGTAAAAAGCCACCGGAAAAGAAGCCTGCCGGGGATGCCCAGAAACGTCGCCGGCGGCCCCGACGGCGGCCGGGCAAGAAGCCGGGCGGTCAACCGCCGGCAAGCAAGGAATAATCACTTATTGTGCCGCGGTTAGAGGTTGGTGGAGAAAAGGATTGAAACCGTCTGCCTGAACGACTAAACTGCCTTTTTTGGCCGAGATCAGTAAAATGGTCAAGCCAATTTGGCGATTTATAGTGAAATGATGAACGAGTATGTCACGTATTGATACAACTTTTGCGGCGCTGCGACAAAAGCAAGAAACAGCGCTGATCCCGTTTTTGACTGCGGGTGATCCAGATATTGCGACGACGGCAAAGTTGATCCGGACTCTGGCTGCTAATGGTGCCGACCTGATCGAGTTAGGGGTGCCTTTCTCCGATCCGATGGCCGATGGGCCGACCATTCAGGCTGCTTCGGAGCGGGCTTTGGCGGCTGGGGCAACAGTAACAAAGGTTCTGCAGTTGGTTGCTGAGGTGCGCACTGATTGTCAGGTGCCGCTCGTATTGATGGGGTATTACAACCCGATCTTCCGTTATGGTGCTGAGCGGTTTGCCAAAGATGCGGCCGCTGCTGGTGTCGATGGTCTGTTGTTGGTCGATCTCCCGCCGGAAGAGGTTGGTGAGATCAGCGCAGTGATGCAGGCGGCAGGGATTGCCCTGATTACCCTGTTGGCACCGACGACGCCGCCGGAGCGGATGCAACGGTTGGCAGCCGCGGCTGAAGGTTATCTCTACTATGTTTCGATGACCGGCGTGACTGGGACGCAAAAGATCACTCCGGCCGATATTAAAGCTGCGGTAGAAAACATTCAGGGAATGACCGATGTGCCGGTCGGAGTCGGCTTCGGCATTTCCACGGTTGAAGACGCCAAAGCTGTGGGAGAATTTGCCGATGGGGTTGTCGTCGGCAGCGCTTTGGTTAAAATCATAGCTGAATTTGCTCAGAGTGAAGAACTGTTACCGCGTGTCGGTCGGTTTATTGCCGAGCTGAAACAGGGTCTAGTTTAAATAGACCTACTGATCTGATGCACGCTGACCGGTGTTTTGGCAGCGATGATAAAGACTGTAAATCAAAAGGATTTTTCATGGGCTGGTTTCGATCGAAAAAAGCATTGACCACTTCGGTGGAAAAAAAGAATGTGCAGATGCCGGAAGGGGTCTGGACAAAATGTAAAAACTGTCAGGAAATCATCTACGCCAAGGAGATTGAGCGGAACCTGAATGTCTGCCCCAAGTGCGACTATCATTTCCGTATCAATGCCCGTGAGCGGATCGATCTGGTGATTGACGAAGGAACTTTCGTTGAGATGGATGCGAAGATGAATTCTGTCGATTTCCTCGATTTCAAGGATTCGAAGAAATATAAAGAGCGCATCAAGGCTGCGGTGAAAAAAGCTGGCGACGGTGATGCCGTTATCTGCGGAACGGGTGATCTGGATGGCCTGCCGGTGGTGGTCGCGGTCTTTGATTTCGGCTTCATGGGCGGCAGTATGGGCTCAGTGGTCGGCGAGAAGATTACGCGCGCTATCGAAAAAGGCCTGGAGACCAAAGCTCCGGTACTGGTTTTTTCCTCTTCCGGCGGTGCGCGGATGCAGGAGAGTATCATGTCGCTGATGCAGATGGCCAAAACCAGTGCGGCTCTGG
The DNA here is from genome assembly GCA_945788205.1 of uncultured Desulfuromonadales bacterium. GTDB lineage: Bacteria > Desulfobacterota > Desulfuromonadia > Desulfuromonadales > Geopsychrobacteraceae > Malonomonas. The sequence continues at coordinate 2,646 of CALZLE010000104.1, read as the reverse complement.
CCAAATTGAAGGCGGCTGGCATCCCCTTTATTTCGGTCTTGACCGATCCGACCACCGGCGGGGTTACCGCCAGTTTCGCCATGCTGGGTGATTTGAATATCGCCGAACCGCGGGCGCTGATCGGTTTTGCCGGACCACGGGTTATTGAGCAGACCATTCGTCAAACCCTGCCGGAAGGGTTCCAGCGCTCTGAGTATCTGCTGGAGCATGGCATGGTCGACATGATTGTGCCTCGGCAGGAAATGAAACAGCGCCTTTCACAGTCGCTGCGGATTTTTTCTAAAAAATAACCACTGATGGGCAATAGCTATCAGGCGAGTCTTGACTATCTCTACTCGCTGCAGCTGTTCGGCATAAAGCTGGGGCTGCAGAACACCCGTGACCTTCTGGAACGATTCGATAATCCGCAGCGCAAGCTGCGGATTATTCATATTGCCGGGACCAACGGCAAAGGATCGACGGCGGCGGCGCTGGCTAATATTTTTAAGTCCGCTGGCATCAGGGCAGGTCTCTACACCTCGCCACATCTGCACAGCTTTACAGAACGGGTGCGAATCGATACCCGACAAATCAGTGAAGCCGAAGTTGTCAAGCTGACCGATGAGTTGCGTCCGCATGCTGAAGAGCTGCGGACGACTTTTTTTGAGTTCACCACAGTGCTGGCTCTGCTTCATTTTCAACGTTCCGGTGTTGATTGGACGATCCTCGAAACCGGTCTCGGCGGCCGACTTGATGCGACCAATACGGTTGATCCGGAGCTCTGCCTGATTACCCCGATCGCCTTCGATCATACCGGTCCGCTGGGTGATACGCTCGCCGAGATTGCCGGAGAAAAGGCTGGTATCTTTAAGTCCGGAGTGCCGGTGATCAGCAGCAGGCAGCAGCCGGAAGTCGAGCAGGTGCTGCAACAGCGTGCCGCGGAACTGGACCTGCCATTGCTACAGGCAGAGCAGGACTACCGTTGGGGTTTCACCGCTCAAGGTTTGTCTTTCCGTGGCCTGGAATGCGAGCTTGATGGTTTACAGCCGAAATTGACCGGTCGCCATCAGCATCAGAATTTGGCTTTGGCGATGGCCGCTACGGCTTGGTTACAGCGCACCGGGGTGCCGATTTCAGAGGTTGCATTGCGGCAGGGAGTTGAACAGACCCGCTGGCCGGGACGTCTTGAATGGTTGGCGGATGATGTCCTGCTCGACGGGGCGCACAATGCCGCCGGAGCGGAAGTGTTGGCGGCCTATCTGGAGCAAAGACAGTTGCGGAACCTGCATCTGGTTGTCGGGCTGAAGGCGGATAAGCAGGCCGAAGAGTTGTTGGCTCCGCTGTTGCCCTATGTCGAGCGACTGTATGCGACGCGGCCACCGGTTAACGATTCGATCGCGCCGGGAAAACTGGTGCAACTGGCGGAAAATTCAGGTATTCTGGCCGCCGAATATGCTGAACCGCAGGGTGCGCTAATTGCCGCGCAACAGGGTCGAAAAGATGGACAGGTTCTCCTGGTGGCAGGCTCCCTGTTTCTCATTGCCGCGGTTCGGGAAAAGCTATTGTCAGCAACAGAGTTATTGTCGATTTCAGACTGAATTTATTCGGACGATATTTTCATGCTTTTGCGTTTACTTGTCATATTGATGCTTTTCAGTTTGCCTTCAGCCGCCGCTGCGACCGATTGGGGGCAGGTTGGTGAGAGCGGTGCGCCGGTCAGTCTGGAAGCGGACGAACTCAGCTACGATAAAGAAAAAGGTCGCTATCGGGCCAGTGGCAACGTTCAGCTGACCCAGGGTGAGATGGAGGTGCGCAGCGATATCCTCTGGTGGAATCAGGTCAGTGGTGTGATCGAAGCGGAAGGGGATGTGCAGCTGACCTCGCCGGATGAGCAGATGCAGGGTAGCAGGGTCGAATACAATCTGCAGAACGGAACCGGAAAGGTTGCCGACGGAGAAGTCTTCCTGCGTGAACAGAATCTTCATGTGCGCGGTAAGGAGATTGTCCGGCGCGGTGAATTTGATTATCGCATTGTCGACGGGACCTTCACCACCTGCGATGGGGAGGTGCCGTCCTGGAAGTTTGGCGCCGATCAGGTCGATGTGACTTTAGAGGGGTATGCTCGCGCTAAGAACGCGGTCTTTTATCTCAAAGATATTCCTTCCTTTTACGTTCCCTATATTCTCTATCCAATAAAAACTGAGCGGGAATCAGGGTTGCTAATGCCACAGGTTGGCTATTCGGAAAGCCGAGGTTTTCAGTATAGCGGGGCCTATTATCAGGTCCTCGGAGTCAATCAGGATGCCACCCTTTTTCTCGATTACCTGTCCGATATGGGGCTCGGCAAAGGTGTGGAGTATCGCTATGTTTTCGGTAAACAGAATGCCGGTGAAGCGCGCTTTTATCACATCGACGTCGAGGAGGTTGACGGAGAAACGGTCGATGCAGAGCGTTATGCCCTCGAGTGGCAGCATGATGGTCAGCTACCCGGCGGGGTACGGATGCTGGTTGATGCTCTGTATGTTAACGACGATGATTATTTCGAGGATTTTGGAGAAGTCGCCGAGGATTATAACAAAGACAAGGTGCAGTCGATTCTATCGCTGAGCAAAAGCTGGGGAAAATACAACCTGACCGGGTTGTTCAAGTACACTAAAGATTTGGAAG
>CALZLE010000103.1 GCA_945788205.1 uncultured Desulfuromonadales bacterium | reverse complement strand
CTTGACCGTTGCTCTGCCCTGGTGCCGGAAGCGGTCGCCTTTTCTTTTGTCGCTGGTGTCGATCCCTTGGTCGGCCTTTATGCGGCTTTTATGGTCGGCCTGATTACTGCTGTTATCGGTGGCCGTCCGGGGATGATCTCTGGTGCGACCGGGGCTTTGGCTGTGGTTATGGTGACGCTGGTCGCTGACCACGGCGTTGAATATCTGTTTGCCACAGTTGTGTTGATGGGGATTATCCAGATCAGCGCCGGAGTGTTGCGCCTCGGTAAGTTCGTGCGTCTGATCCCTCACCCGGTAATGCTTGGGTTCGTCAACGGTCTGGCGATCGTGATTTTTCTCGCCCAGCTTGGGCAATTCAAAATGGCCGATGATGCCGGTGTCCTGCAATGGCTACAAGGGACACAGCTTTATCTGATGCTTGGCCTGGTGTTGCTGACCATGTTGATCATCCACTTCCTGCCGAAACTGACTCGCGCGATCCCTTCATCGCTGGCGGCGATTGTCATCGTGACCGGCCTCGCTCATGGTCTGAATTTGGATACGCGGATGGTTGGCGATCTGGCTTCGGTCGCTGGCGGTCTGCCACAATTTCATCTTCCGATGGTCGATCTGTCCCTCGATAATATTTTGATTATTCTGCCCTACGCTGTGATTCTGGCGGCTATTGGTCTGATTGAGTCGCTGATGACCATGACGCTGGTTGATGAACTGACCGAAACTCGTGGCCGAGGCAATAAGGAATGTATCGGTCAGGGCGTTGCCAATGTCGTTACCGGTTTCTTCGGTGGCATGGGGGGCTGTGCGATGATCGGTCAGAGCATGATCAATATCAGCTCTGGTGGGCGCGGTCGCCTCTCTGGGATTACTGCCGCATTAAGTCTACTGGCTTTTATTGTGCTGGCATCCGGTCTGATTGAGATGATTCCACTGGCGGCGTTGGTTGGAGTCATGTTCATGGTGGTGATTGGCACCTTTGCCTGGTCGAGCTTCCGTATTTTGCACAAGATTCCACGCAGTGATGCACTGGTATTGATCCTCGTCTCCGGGGTGACGGTTGTCTCCGACCTGGCGATTGCGGTTGCCGTCGGGGTGGTGGTTTCGGCGCTGGTGTTTGCTTGGGAAAGTGCCAAGCGGATCGATTCAGAGACGCGACTGGATGATCAGGGCGCGAAAGTCTATCAGCTTAGCGGACAACTTTTTTTCGGCTCGATTCAGAGTTTTTACGAACAGTTTACACCTCACGAAGATCCTGATAATGTCGTCATCGATTTCAGCCGTTCGCGGGTCTGCGATCATTCCGGGCTTGAAGCGGTCAGCAGCCTTACGGAGCGTTACCTGAATCAAGGCAAAAAATTACGCTTAAAAGGTTTGAGCGAGGAATGCCGCGCGCTGCTCGATAATGCCGGGAGTATGATCGAAGTCAACCTTGAGGATCCGCGCTACCGCATCGCGACAGACAAACTGGCCTGATAGCTTATGCTACTTCAGTTCGTTTTTTTGATTATTCAAATTAAGTCTTTTCGGAGGGATTGATGTCACTTTACTCTGCGTATGCAATTGGACTGCTTGCTTCACTCTTTCTGGCGGCCATCTGGTCTTTTTTAGACAAACAGAAGCCGCCAACGTTAAAAGAGTTTGTCGCCAAGTACTTTGCCAGGGCTCTGGTCCTGTTTGTGATCATCATGATTATTGTTGGTTTTTTTGCGCTCATTTTTGTTGCTGGGCCTTCCCTGCTTCCCGCAAGTTAAAAGTGGTCGTCAAAAAGCGAGGGCAGCAAAAAAAATTGACAAAAAAACGACCCCTTCTTATAGTCTTAGCCGCTTAATCCCGTTTGGACGGGATTTTATATTTTCTTGAGGAGAGATGTAATGGCATCAACATTTAAAGTTGCAGTTTTGCCCGGTGATGGAATCGGGCCTGAGGTTATGGCTGAGGCACTCAAGGTGCTGGATGCTGTTGAGAATAAGTACGATGTAAAGTTCGAGCGCACGACCGCTAACGTTGGTGGTGCTGGTATCGATAATGAGGGCAAGGCTCTGCCTGACAAGACAGTGGAAATCTGCAAGGCATCCGACGCCATCCTGTTCGGTAGCGTCGGCGGTCCCAAGTGGGAAAGCTTGCCACCAGACGAGCAGCCGGAGCGTGGCGCCCTGTTGCCGCTACGGAAGATTTTCGGCCTGTTCTGTAACCTACGTCCGGCAATCATCTTCCCGGCCTTGACTGGTGCTTCCAGCCTCAAAGAGGAAGTGATCGAGGGCGGTTTCGATATCCTGGTGGTTCGTGAGTTGACAGGTGGTATTTACTTCGCTGAGCCGAAGGGGATCGAAGGCGAGGGCGCTGCCCGGACCGGCTTCGATACCATGAAGTATTCCGATGCCGAGGTTGAGCGGATTACCCACGTAGCTTTTGAAGCGGCTCGCAAGCGTGGCAAGACTGTTTGCTCTATCGACAAAGCCAATGTTCTGTCGACTTCGGTGCTCTGGCGTGAAGTGGTCGAGCGGGTCGCTAAAGAGTACCCGGATGTTGAGCTGTCACACATGTATGTCGATAACGCTGCCATGCAGCTGGTCAAGTGGCCGAAGCAGTTCGACGTGATGCTCTGTGGCAACATGTTCGGCGATATTATTTCCGACGAAGCTGCAATGCTGACCGGTTCCCTCGGCATGTTGCCGTCCGCTTCACTGGCCGAAGGTTCATTTGGAATGTACGAGCCGTCTGGCGGCAGTGCTCCGGATATCGCCGGTCAGGGGATCGCCAACCCGATCGCTCAGATCCTGTCGGCATCGATGATGTTGCGCTACTCCTTCGGGATGGTCGAGGCGGCTGACGCGCTCGATGCGGCCGTAGAAAAAACTCTGAACGATGGCTACCGTACTGGTGATATTTATCAGGGTGGCGAAGGCGAGAAAAAGGTCAACACTGTTGAGATTGGCGATGCGATTATCGCTCGCCTGTAAAGCAGTAGGCATCACAGCATTTTTGCTGTAACAGATTTATCTTTACTCTGGGCAGGGGGCGGTTATCGCCCCCTGTGTCCGTTATGCAGACTGCTGGAAAAACATATCCGGGTGCTTACCGAGATGGCGACAGCTATCTTCATCAGTTTGATCCGCGTTTAAAGTTGCTGTTGCTCTGTGTGTTGATGGCTTGCCTTTTCTCCGCGACCTCAGGTTGGCGAATCGTTGCAATCGCATCTCTCTGGTTGGGCGTGGCGCGGTATGGTTCCGGCGGTTGGCGAGATGGGTTGAAGGTGATTGGGTTGCTGCGCTGGCTGCTGCTCTTTACTTTGCTGTTGCATCTGTTTTTTACCCCGGGGCGCACACTGTTCGGGACCAGTTGGTTGTCTTACGATGGTTTGTTACGCGGTCTGCTGGTCGATAGCCAATTGCTTATGGCTGTCCTTTTTTCAATGATGTTGGCCTGGACCACCAAGCCGGAGCATTTGGCTTGGGGGCTGACCTCGCTATTGTCACCGCTGCAACGATTTAAGGTGCCGGTTCGTGAAGCAGGTGGTTTGTTGCTACTGGTGTTGCAGTTTTTCCCGCTGATTCGTGAAGAAGTCGGCGCGTTGCAGGGGGAGACGGAGCCTCGGCGTGGTTTGGATGGCATTAAGGCTAAAGCCGCAATGGTCGTCCCGCTGCTGATGCGTCTGGTCGATCGGGCCGACCGGTTGGCGGGCGAAATTACCGCTGGTCGTGAGTCAGAGCTAAACCCGCCGGCAACCGCGGATCGATGCCTGACCCAGTTCGACTGGATTTTTTTCGGCAGTGGCATTGTTTTGCTGAGCTTGTTTTGGATGGTATAACGTGGCAAGAATTAAATTAACGATCGAATATGACGGTACCGATTATGTCGGTTGGCAAGTTCAGCCGAATGGAGTCTCAATTCAGCAGCGGGTCGAACTCGCACTGGAACAACTGCTCGGCGAATCGGTGCGCGTACATTCCTCTGGCCGTACCGATGCCGGTGTGCATGCAAAGGGAATGGTCTGTCATCTGACCTCCGAGCGAGAGCTACCACTGTCGGCGTGGCGTGAGGGCTTGAATCGGTTTTTACCGGCCACGATTGTTGTTCGTTCTGCCGAAATTGTTGCAGACGATTTCCATGCCCGTTTTTCCGCTAAGGGGAAACGCTATCGTTATTCACTGTTGTGCGATGAAATCCGTTCGCCCTTGCAGCGGCACGCCTGTTGGCAAATTCGACAATCGCTCGATATCGCAGCGATGAAATCTGCGGCAGAAAAGTTTGTTGGTGAGCACAACTTTTCCGCTTTTCGCACCACTGGCTGCAGTGCAGAAACAACTCACAGGCAGATCTTTTCCATCGAACTGATAGCGACTGACAATTTACTCCATATCGATGTTTGTGGCTCCGGTTTTTTAAAAAATATGGTGCGGATGATGGTCGGTACTCTGGTCGAAATAGGTCGCGGAAAACGTCCTGCTGAAGATGTTTCTCAACTGCTCAATGGCAACTCTGCCGTTGGACCTGCATTGACGGCTCCAGCCCAGGGTTTGTGCCTGATGGAAGTCTGGTATTAAGCGGCTGAAATATTGACGAATTATTCTATTATTTCTCTGACGAATTCCCTTGACATATAGGGGCGACTCGGATAGCTTTACCGCTTTGTGAGCCCCACAAACCCTAAAGATAAGTAGATTCTGGAGAGGAACGCGATGAGCACTCAGATCGCTAAAGAGCAAGATATTAACAGAGAATGGTTTGTCGTTGATCTGGAGGACGTAGTCCTCGGTCGTGCGGCAACTGAAATTGCCCGTATCCTGCGTGGCAAGCATAAGCCGATTTTTTCCCCGAGTGTTGACACTGGTGATTTCGTTGTTGTGCTAAACGCCGACAAAGTCAAACTGACTGGTAATAAGTTAGCCGACAAGAAATACTACCACCACACTGGCTACCCAGGCGGTATCCGTGAGATCAGTGCTGAGAAACTGCTGGAAAAGAAACCTGGGATGGTTTTGCAGTCGGCGGTTAAGGGAATGTTGCCCAAGAATACTCTGGGTCGCAAGATGTTTAAAAAACTCAAGGTTTACGCCGGTGGCGATCATCCTCATGCCGCCCAGCAGCCTAAAGAACTGAAGATTTAGGAGATAGCTAGATGGCTGAGCAGAAGTATTACGCAACTGGTAAAAGAAAAACCTCGATCGCTCGTGTCTGGATGAAGCCGGGCAGCGGTGAGATTACTATCAATAAGCGCAGCATCGATGAGTTCTTCGGTCGCGAAACCTCCAAGATGGTCGTTCGTCAGCCGCTGGAATTGACTGAGAATGTCGGTAAGTTCGATATCGCTGTCAATGTTTGCGGTGGCGGTGCTTCCGGTCAGGCCGGTGCTATCAAGCATGGTATTACCCGTGCGTTGCTGGTGATGAATCCGGAACTTCGCGATATGCTGAAAAAAGCTGGCTTTATCACTCGTGATAGCCGCGTTAAAGAACGGAAAAAGTACGGCCGCCGTGGTGCCCGTCGGAGCTTCCAGTTCTCCAAGCGTTAATCGCGACAGGCTGCATTTGCAGTCCATCTGTTCGATCAAAAGAGGGAAGCCCGGTTGGGTTTCCCTCTTTTTTTATCAATGGTCGACAACTTTGGACTCGAACGCTATTATGCGTAACAATTTACTGGACTTAAAATCTGTTTCTCAAGATGAGATAGAGGTTACTTATGCTCAAAGTTGCTGTCGTCGGAGCGAGTGGTTATACCGGCGTTGAATTGATCCGTTTGCTGGTCGGTCACCCTGAAGTCGAGATTGCCAGTGTTACGTCCCGGCAACATGAGGGTTTGCCGATTAGCCAGGTTTTTCCTTCGCTGGCCGGTTTTTGTGATCTGGTCTGCGAGCCGCTTGATGTTGAGGTTTTAGCTGCTAAAGCAGATCTGGTGTTTACCGCGTTGCCGCATAAGTCGGCAATGGAGGTTATCCCTGGTTTTCTTGAGGCTGGCTGCAGGGTCGTTGATCTGTCCGCTGATTATCGTTTGAGGGATCAGCATGTTTACGAACAGTGGTATCAGCAACACACGAGCCCCGAATTGCTGGCCGAGGCCGTTTATGGTTTGCCAGAACTTTTCCGTGAGCAAATCGGAACGGCCAGGTTGGTCGCTAATCCTGGCTGCTATCCGACCAGTGTTGCGTTGGGCCTTGCGCCTCTGTTGAAAAACGAATTGATTGATCCTGCAACCCTGATCATCGATAGTAAATCGGGAACCAGTGGTGCAGGACGTGGTGCTAAGCAGGGGAGTCTGTACTGTGAGGTTAATGAAGGCTTCAAGGCGTACGGGGTTGCCAGTCATCGGCACACTCCCGAAATTGAGCAGACTTTATCGACTCTGGCAGACACTTCTGTGCAGGTAAGCTTTACTCCACATCTGTTGCCGATCAGTCGGGGGATTCTATCGACCATGTACGCAAGTCTTAGTGCTGATAAGTCCACCGCAGAGCTACTGGAGCTCTATCAGCAAGCCTATGCTGCCGAGCCCTTTGTCCGGGTCATGCCTGGTAATGAGCTGCCGAATGTCGCGTTTGTGCGGGGGACGAATTTCTGTGATATCGGCCTTGTGAGTGATGGGCGGACCGGACGGGTTATCGTTGTTTCGGCGATCGATAATCTCGTCAAGGGGGCCGCTGGGCAGGCGCTACAGAATATGAATCTGATGTGTGGTTTTAAGGAACAGATCGGAATCGGGATAGTGCCTCTTTTTCCCTAGTCTTATGCTATGAATAAACGTATGATACACAGTTAAATTATTCTTATTCATTCGTTTAGATGAAGGAGCCCGGTATGCTGGAAAGCGGTCACTCCATAGCTGACTACCAGATTGTCACGCCGCTCACTGAGAACCCTCTTTTTGAAACCTATCAGGTTACAGGGGTTGAACTCGACTCTGCTAAACTGCTGCTGATTGCCCCGGATCAATTGGCAGATAAAAAAATCCACCAAGCATTCAATGATCAGGTGAATGTTCTGCTGGGGCAATCGTTCCCTGGGCTTTGCAGTTTACTGGACGCTTCGGCAAATGATGAATACAGTTATTGCCTGTATCCGTTTCCGAGTGGAACCTCTCTGGAGGACCGGTTGTCCGGGTCTTTCTCAATCCGCCGGTCATTGGAAATCGTCAAAGAGCTGGCGACTCATCTTTCCCCAGCTCACGCTGCGGGGCTCTGGCACGGTTCTGTATCCCCGGCAACCATCTTCCTTGATGGAGGTGATGTTGCCTTGGACCTGTTCGCTTTTGCCAGTCTGTTGAACCTCGATTTTCATTCTGGCATTGACCCCTGCTACAGCAGTCCAGAACTGGTTCGTGGCGAGTCGCCCGATGCAGCCTCAGACATTTACAGCCTGGGTGTTGTGCTTTATCGGCTATTGACCGGGGACGTTCCGTTTAGGGCCGATGATCCGTTTGCGACTGCCATGTTGCATGTCCAGGAAGAGCCAGCCCTGTTGCCCGCTTCGTTGATGCTGCTGCAGCCGTTGATTGATAGCTTGCTGCAAGCGGTTCCCAGTGATCGGTGGACGGCCGATAAACTT
>CALZLE010000102.1 GCA_945788205.1 uncultured Desulfuromonadales bacterium | reverse complement strand
TTTGTGGACATAGGGTCTCCTTTGAAAAGGAGCCTTTTTTACCCTGTGAGCAGCAGACTGTCAATCATCGAAAGATTAAAAAAATAGAGGAAGTCTTGCGCTTGACGAATGAGATGACTATTCTGGACGCAGATCATATTTTTATCAAAAAATGAGGGTATGCCAGATGCCGATTATCAGTTGGGAACAGAAATACAGCGTTGGGGTTGTCGAGATTGATAACCACCATAAACAGTTGATTAACATGATCAATGAACTCTATTTTGCGATGAGCAATGATCGGGGGCAGCGGCTGGTTGAAAGTATCATCAAAGATATGCTCAGTTATGCCAAGATGCATTTTAAAATCGAGGAAAACTACATGCGCGAGTCTGGCTATCTTGGGTCGTTACAGCATTTTCGTGAGCACGAAAAGTTTATTGAAAAAACTCAGGAAATGGCCCAGCGCTGCGAAGAGGGCGAATTTGTCCTTTCTTTTGAGGTCATCCAGTTTCTTTCCGATTGGTTAAATTGTCACATCCTCGAATCAGATATGAAGTACGTTCCAGCATTTAAAGAGAAGGGTCTGCGTTAATTCCCCCGCATCAGATTGAGCCGTTTATTCTTCAGGATCGCCCGATGGGTTGCCCCTTTTCTTTCCACCTTATTCATCTGCAACAAACTTTAGCGCTGCCGAGTTGATGCAATAGCGCAACCCCGTCGGCAAAGGGCCATCGCTGAATAGGTGTCCGAGGTGCGCATCACAGCGGGCACAGATCATTTCGGTGCGTGCCATAAAATGGCTACGATCGACCTGCTTAACCAAGTTTTCCTCCGCGATTGGCTGAGAGAAGCTCGGCCAGCCAGAGCCTGAATCGAACTTACTCCCGGAATGAAAAAGCTCCAGTTCACAACCGACGCAGAGATATTTACCATTGCTGTGGTTGTCCCAGTAGCGCCCGGTAAAGGGCCTTTCCGTCCCCGCTTCGCGGGTGATCCGATATTCTTCCGGACTAAGCAATTCGCGCCATTCGTCTTCGCTGCGGATCACTTTTTTCATCAATAACTCTCCCCGAATCGATTTTCGTTACCAGTAGATTGTTCAGCCATTGCTTCATGCTACAGGAACTGGGGGGGGCAAAACAAGGGTGGGGTACGGTTATTGCGGAGCGGATGGAAAGTTTGGAGTTGTCGCTAGATATTATAAATTTCGTGGGCCCACTTGATCGCGTCCATGTAGGCTTGGTTGAGCGGTTGTTCGTCGATATCAAGTTGCTCTGAAAGGCTCGAGACCAGATCCCAATCGGCTTTTTCGATGGCGACAATCATCTCCAGAATTGTGCACATGGTTCCCGGTTCGCCGGTCAATGCCTGTTGGATATCTTCCTCGATGGTGATTTCCTGCAGGATTTCCTCGATCGGTCGCGACATGATGACATCGAGCAGTGAAAACAGTCCCATCAGAAACATATCGGAATTCCGGCCCGGTAGCCCACAGGGGTTGGCCAGCTGTTCGCAGAATTTGGCTCGCACCAGTGAACTGACGACCAACTCGGCCGGTTTGTCGTCAGCCATGGCAGAGATCGACAGCAGCGAAATCCAGGATCGAATTTCACGGATTCCGAGCAATGAGAGTGCTTGTAGAATATTTGTGACTTTGTGACGCAGGGCAAATGCTGCCGAGTTGATCAGTTTGAGAAGTTTGTAAGAGAGAGACACCTCACTCTGGATGGTTTCGGCCAACTTCTTGAACTCGACATCATCAGTGTGAATATCTTTCAGAATTCGTAAGTACTGGACTTTATTGGTTGGGATGTCTTTGCGTGAAATAACCACCGGCTTGGCAAAGAAGTACCCCTGAAACAGTTGGTAGCCCATCTTTTTGGCCTCTTCGTAGACCTCGTGGGTTTCCACTTTTTCCGCCAGCATGCGGATGCCGCGGGGGATCATCATTTTCGCGAGTCGAGCCTGCTCTTCCGGGGGGCTCTCCAAAAAGTCAACTTTGATGATGTCGGCCAGATCGAGCAGCGGTTCGTAGTTGTCGTGATAAACGAAATCATCGAGGGCCAGAATATAGCCTTGTTTCTTGAGGCGCCGGCAGGCTTCGATGACATCGTCGTCCGGGATGACATGCTCCAGAACTTCAACCACGGCTTGCTGTCTTGGCAGCACGGTCATGAAGTCTTCAACCAGAACTTTGCGGGTGCAGTTAATAAAAACCTTCGCCCCACCACTCATTTCGTTAAGGCCGAACAACAGACTGCTGTTGGCGATAACGTTCGCAGCGGCTTGATCCTGATCGTCGGCATCGAAATAATTATGCAGACCCGAGCGGAATAGCAGCTCGTAGGCATAGACTTTGCCATTTTGATCGAAGATAGGTTGTCGGGCGATAAACTGTTCCAAGGATAACTCCAGGCTGACCTTTTCAACGGACTTTCAATTTATATCACACCTTTAGCAAAAACTCATTGTGAAAGGTTAAAAAAATAAAAGTTTATTTTTGCCACTATTGATGGTTATTATCTGACAAGATAACTTAATAGGTGATGATTTGTACTATTAACTCTTTAATGGTAAAGGTGGGTCAAATGAAAAAAATGCTCGTGTTGCTGACTGTCTTGGCTTTTTGTGGTGTCACTGTTGCCGTTGCTGTTCCGCCGGGAAAAACTCTTGAATTCAGTAAGGGTTCGATGGGGACGGTAACCTTCTCTGGCAAGGTTCACAAAGAAGCTGGTGTTAAGTGTATGGAATGCCACAACAAAAACGTATTTCCAAAAATGAAAAAAGGCACGGTCGAAATTAAAATGGATGATATCTACGCTGGGAAATATTGTGGTGTTTGCCACAATGGTCAGCGCGCATTTGAGGCGAAGGCCAACTGTAATCGCTGCCACG
>CALZLE010000101.1 GCA_945788205.1 uncultured Desulfuromonadales bacterium | reverse complement strand
TCCGGCTACCAAGCTTCTCTTCAGCCATGATCCGCCCACCACCAGCACTGCAACAGAAGGCTTCGCTGTGGCTCTTGCCCATTTCGACAATCTTTCCACCGGCGGCCTGAATCAGTTTACGCGGGGCTTCGTAGATGTCGTTATGGCGCCCCAAATAGCAGGAGTCGTGATAGGTGCAGGAGAGATCTTTGGTTTTGAGCTTGAGCTGCCCGGACCGCAGCAAGCGCTCCAGATAAACCGTGTAATTAACCACCGGGATCTCAAAATCGAGATCACGATAGTCTTTATCGAGGGTATTGAAGCAGTGCGGACAACTGGTGACGATCTGTTTAACACCGTAGCCTTTTAGCAGTTCAATGTTCTCGGTCGCCAGAGACTGGTAGAGATACTCGTTGCCCATCTTGCGCATCGGTTCGCCACAACACCTCTCTTCCTTACCGAGAATACCGACTTTGACTCCGGCCGCCTGACAAAGCTGGACGAAGGCTTTGGCGATCTTGATGTTGCGCTTGTCGAAAGAAGCGTAGCAACCGACGAAGTAGAGGATGTCGACTTGCGGGTCTTCGGCCAGCGTCTTGATGCCGAGTTCTTCCGCCCAATCACCACGGCTGGCATAGCCGATCCCGAGCGGATTACCGTTAACTTCGGCCTGTTCCATGGCGGTCATCACTTCTTCGCCGGGGAACTCCCCTTCCATCAGAACCAGATTGCGGCGCATATCGACGATTTTATTGACATGTTCGATAGACGCTGGGCAGATTTCCTGGCAGGCCCGGCAGGTGGTACAGGACCAGATGGCATCCTTGTCACAAGCCTCGATCAGATTGGCCTCAGGATTGGCAAATGCCGCCTCGCCGAGCTGGTTAACTAGCTTCATCGGCGACAGCGGTTTCTCGGTGTTATGGGCCGGGCAACGGTCCTGACAACGCTTGCATTGGGTACAGGCGTCGGTATCGAAGATATCCTTCCAAGTCAGATCACTAATCGTGCTGGCACCGAAGCTCTCGGCCTCTTCATCTTCGAGATCGAGGCTGACCAGCTTTCCGTTCGGGCCGAGATCGGCGAACAGGTAGTTAAGACTGGTGGTCAGGATATGCTTGAACTTGGTAAAGGGGATGGCGACGATAAAGGCCATCACCAGCAGCAGGTGCAACCACCAGGCAAAACCGTGCAGCGAACGCAGACTCTCTTCGCCGTAACCGGCAAATCCCTTGGCAAACAGCAGCCCGACCGGCGACCAGATCGCCAGCGGCGTGCCCAGTTCGGTGACCGCCATCCGTGCGCCTTCGATGACGAAACCGCTGAGCAGTATGGCGAACAGCAGGCCGTGCATGATGAGATCGTCCGACTTGCTCTCAAGCCCCTCGGGTCGAACGATGTAACGCCGCACCAGCAGGCCGCTGAGCATGGCAATCGCAGTCAGTCCGGCAAGATCGAGGACCACCGAGAACAGCAGATAGAAGTTACCGGTGAGAAACTTGATGCCGAACAGCAGGTCGGTGAAGTCGGCCTGAACAACGATCAGACAGGTGCCGATAAAGAGCAGAAAAAAGCTCCAGAAAAACAGACCGTGAGCAAAACCCGGCCCCTTGACCCGAATGACCCTGCTCTGCAGCAGCACCGCTTTGAGCATCTGACCGATCCGCAGTGACAATTGGTCAATTCGATTGATCGGCTGCCCCTGCCTGTAAACCTTGAGCCGCGTCATAACCTCGTTGACCAGCACTGCTATCGCTGCAAAAGTCAGCAGGTACATCGGCAGCAGAGTGGTCAAACCGTGGCCGACGTTCCAGTAAATTTCTCGCGTGAATACCATCTCGACTCCGCTCACTCGCTTAGCGACAGATCAACGAACCGATGACGACCCGCTGAATTTCACTGGTACCCTCGTACAATTCGGTAATCTTGGCATCACGCATCATCCGTTCAACCGGGAATTCGCGGGTATAACCGTACCCGCCGAATACCTGCACCGCCTTGGTCGTGACCTGCATCGCCGTCTCCGACGCCAACAGCTTGGCCATCGCCGCTTCTTTGGAATAGGACAGTCCGGCGCTGGCGCGATAGGCGGCCTGATATACCACCAGGCGGGCCGCCTCGATCCGGGTCGCCATATCCGCCAGCATGAACTGTACGCCCTGAAAGCTGGCGATCGGCTGTTCGAACTGCTTGCGTTCTTTGGCGTATTCGACCGCGGCATCAAAAGCCCCTTGAGCAATCCCGAGCGCCTGCGCGGCGATTCCGATCCGACCGCCGTCGAGGGTCTTCATGGCGATTTTAAATCCGGCATCTTCTGGGCCGAGCAGGTTTCCCCGCGGAATTCGGCAGCCTTCAAACACCAGTTCCCGAGTCAGCGAGGCACGGATGCCCATTTTCTCTTCCTTCTTGCCGAAAGTGAACCCGGGGGTATCCTTTTCGACGATGAAGGCGCTGATGCCATGATGCTTTTCGGCATTCTTGTCAGTACGGGCGAAAACAATATAGATTTCGGCCTCGCCGCCATTAGTGATAAATATTTTTGAACCGTTGAGCACCCATTCCTCACCATCGAGTACGGCCGTGGTCCTGGTGCCGCCGGCATCGGAACCGGCCGACGGCTCGGTTAGGCCGAAGGCGCCCATCTTTGTTCCCTCAGCCAGTGGCAGCAGATACTTTTGTTTCTGCTCCTCGCTGCCGTACAGCCAGATCGGATTCGCGCCGAGCGATAGGTGTGCCGACAGGGTCACGCCGGTCGAGGCGCAAACCCGCGACAGTTCCTCGACGGCAATTGCGTAACTAAGATAGTCGGCCCCGGCCCCGCCGTACTCTTCCGGGAAGACGATCCCGGTCAAACCAAGTTCAGCTAGCTTACCGAACATCAGTTCACGATCGAACTGTTCCTGTTCGTCGCGCTCCTTGGTGCCGCCAGCCAGCTCATTTTCCGCAAAGGCGCGGACGGTTTCACGAACCAGGCTCTGCTCTTCGGTCAGTCGAAAATCCATAATCACTCGTCCCCGTTATCTAGATTGCTGCGGTAATACTTTTCCATAATCGCTGCCTGGTCTCTTTCAGGTGAGATAAATTTTCCACAACCTACCCCTACCTTACGTTAAAGTCAAGCATAACTATAACGGCATTCTATATATCGTATTTTATCTTGCTATGTCTCTACAGGAAGGGGTATAAAAGAATTGACCTGGGATCAGGTATGGAGCTATCAATCATTTAATATCGTACGTAAAGGTTAACTACATGACAATTGAAACTGAGGAACTGGTTCAGATCGGTGAACTGGCCAAACAGCTTGGCATCACTTCTCGCACCATCCGTTACTATGAAGAAATCGGCCTGATGGGGATTTCTAAGCGGGTCGGCACCGGCGCACGGCTTTACGGTCGCGACGATATACGCCGCCTGAAGTTCGTCCTCAAATTGAAGGAACTCGGCATCGGGCTAAAAGAGATGCAAGAGTTGGCCGACAACTTCGACACCCATAATCAGTCCTTTGACTCACAACAACATCAATTCACCACCATTGCGCCGAGGCTGCTCGAAATCCTCGACCTGCACATCCATAAGGTTGACGAAAAAATTTCCAACCTCTCTTCGCTACGTAAAGAAATCGTCGATTACCGGATCCGAATTCTGGACACATTAAAGGAACAGGGCTCATGATGCGAATCACCGTTACTCTCGTCCTGCTGGCGATGCTGTTGTTTGTCGGCTTTGCCGGTGCCGCCGAATTCAAAGGCGTCACCCTACCTGATCGCTACGATCTTGCCGGCCAGTCCCTGCAACTGAATGGTCAGGGAATGCGCAGCAAGTTTTTCTTCTCGATCTATGTCGGCGCGCTCTACACCCCGAACCGGGTGATCAGTGCCAGCCAGGTGATGAATCCGCAACTGCCCAAGGTGATCCGCATGCATTTCGTCTACGATGAGGTTTCAGCAGAAAAGCTGCGGGATGGTTTTGTCGAGAGTATCGACAACAATATTGCGAACTTCAGTAAGAGCGCCGATGCGCAGAAGTTTCTTAATCTCTTCGACTTTGCGGCAGTGAAAAACGACACCATCGACATGCAGTTCACCCCGGATGACACCTTGACCGTCCTCCACAACGGCAAGCAGGTCGGCCAGCTTGTTTCGGCGGCAGCCAGCAAAGCGGTGCTCAATATCTATTTTGGAGCTGAGCCGATCAAGAGCCTTAAAACCGGGATGTTAGGTGACTAAAATGACTGATTTGGCTAAATTTTCGGTACCGGTCGAGCTGCGTTTCGCTGACCTCGATGCTTACGGCCACGTCAACAACGCCACCTATTTCACCCTTCTGGAGACGGCGCGCACCAAGCTGTTCCACGATAAGTTCATCGAATTCATGGAGCAATCGTTCCTGTTTCTAGTGGTGAAGGCGGAATGCGAATACAAGCTGCCGATAGAACTGAAGGATGAGCTGATCATTACGCTGGAGATGGCGCGGGTCGGCAACTCAAGCTTCGATATCGATTATGTGCTGCACAACGGCGACGACAAGGTTTTTGGTCTGGCAAAAACGGTGATGGTTTGTTACGACGGTAAGGCGAAGAAAACCACTCGTATACCAGAGAGTTTCAAGCAGTTAATGCTGGCCAGTTGAAATTGTTAAGGGGCGCCTGAAACAGGCGCCCCCAATTTGTATCGAAAGTTTTTTACCCCGATCAACCGGGCAGTATTTTCCGTAACTTCTTTTTTACCCCACTCACCACGTAAGGCGTCATCCGCTTTTTTTCCTTCAAGATCGCTTTGAACATATCCTTGCGTTTCTCCGGCGGCAGCGGTCGCTCCGGTCGTTCAACCAGCGTCAGGGCTTGGCGCCTGCACACCGGGATGCAGGCACCACAACCGAGACAAACCGACTCATCAATTTGAGCGCCACTGGATTTTTTGGCCCCCTTGACGTCGACTGAAGGGAAAATCGCGTTGACGTTACAAGCGGAAAAGCAGAGACCGCAACCGTTGCAGGCCTCCGGAACAACCTGGGCCAGAAACGGCGTCTTGCCGACACCCTCATGGTAGCCGGCCTGGACGCCAAGCATCAGCTCACAACAGCAGGAACAGCAGTTACAGATAAACGAGGGCCGCTGGCGGATATTGTCGGTGATGTGGGTCAGATTATACTCACGGGCGGTGTCGAGAATCGCCAACAGCTCTTCCTTGCTCTTCTGCGCGGCAAAGCCCCGCCGCGCCATGAACTTGGCCGCCGAGCCGAGGGAGATGCAAATATTCTCAACCGGGGCACCCTTGTCACAGCTTTCATTGAGGTGCTCCTTCTTGTGCCGGCAGTAACACATTCCGACCGCGCCGAAGGAAGCGTTTTCGATGATCTTGCGGGCGTCCTCGTAACTGGTCACCTCGGAGCTGACCGGGATCTGATCTTCATAGACCAGCGACCGGGTCAGACTGGTCTTGCTGCCGAAGAATTCACGGGCCTGACCGTTCTGCGGATCTTCATACATATATTCGGCCATCAACCTGGCCAGCTCGGCCTGTGGCAGATCGGCACGGTTCTTCATGAAGGTGAATTCGAAAAAACCGATCAGGCCAGGCATCAATAGATAATAGATCTTGCCGGCATAGGGCATATCCATCACCAGCCCCTTGTCGGCCATCTTCTCCAGCAGCGGGGCCAGCTCCGCCTCAGCGATCCCGGTGCAGCGCACCAACTCCGGTAACGTTGCCTCCTCCAGCGGAAACCGCGAGGCGACAAAGGCTTCCTGCTTATCGAACAGCAGCGCCAGAATTTCGCGCAGCTTCTCGTTGTCGACCAACCCGACCGGATACTTGTTGAGCCGGTCGATCAGCGGAACAATGCTGTCCTTCGAGCCGATATGATGTCCCATGCTATTCCCTTTCGTACGAAAAAACGGCCACAAGATCAGGTGAGAGGTTCTCCCGCCAGCCCTCCTCTGACCAGATTTCCTTTGGTGAAATGACCAAGGGTCGCCAGGCTGGTCAAGTCCTCCCGGCCGAGCAAACTCCGGGTGATCTCCCTGACCGACAGTCCTTTGCGGTGCAGGTTTCTGACCTGCTCGCATAAGTTCAGCAGGTAATCGAGCTTTTCCTCGATCGCCCGGTACCCCTCCGTAACAACCCCCCGATGACCGCAAAAGACCACCTTAAAGTCATGATTCAGGATTGCGTGCAAACTTTCGATCTGCAACTCCAGGTTTTCATCCTGACGCAGATAGCGCGGGCGACTGCCGATGTAGAGGTCGCCGGTAAAGAGCCAGCCACGTTCCGGTTCGAGATAACAGACCAGATCGTCAGCATGACCAGGGGTGCGAAGCGTTTGCAACCGCAACCCATCTTTCAGTTCGACAACCTCGGGAACCGGCTGTGCTGCCAATTGTGGCGGCCGCCCCCAGAAGATGTGCTGATATGGTCGCAGCCGCCAGCCTGCGGCCAGTTTCGGCAGAGCTGCTGGATGGGCCAGGATCTGCGCACCGAATTCAGCTTGAATCCGTGCCCCGTTACCGCTGTGATCTTCATGATGATGGGTCAGCAACACATGTTCTGGTGGCCGTTCCTTTAAAAACTCCCGCACCTGCAGCCAGCGGTTCGGCGGCCCGGTGTCGATCAGGGCCGATCCGATACTGTAGAGAACCGCCGAGGTATTCACCTCCAGGTCGAAGCGCCCGGTCCGCAGCCCCTCGACCTCCCGGTAGGCAAAGCGACGTAAGATACCCATAGGGATTATCGGCTCATCTCGTAGCTATTACACAGGGCCAACACCTGATCGTGCCATACCCGCTCGAAACGTGCACTATCCCGCACCGGCTGCTTGATCATCTGTCGAAACAGCTCCTGTTGAGCGTCGCTATTGTCATGGTCGAGTAGCATGCGCAGGGCAAAGCTGGAATAATCCTTGACCAGGAAGGAGAAAATCTGTTCCAGCAGGTCATCGTCGACATGGTAGATGCGCCTGTTCTCAAGCATCAGTTGAGCATAAGCGATCAGGGTAAACAGCTCTCCGGCCGCCAGCATGAAATCGATATTGGTGCTCTGCTCTTTGCTGGGCGGCGCCTCGATTAACAGCCGCCGGAACAGTTCAAGCTGCTCGCGGAATACCAGCACGTTCGGCAATTCGATATCTGCATAGGGCCGGCGATAATCGGGAAAACGCACCTTCGACAGGCCGCCGGTATACTGCCGGAACAGGTAGTCGTCATCCCCTGCCTCGTTGCGCCGCGGCAGCTCGGGGTAGGCAACCGGATCGAAAAAATAGTTACGGACGAACTTGATGATCAGCGCCATATTGACGTGCTCGGTTCCTTCCAGCTTCGGGAGCATGCCGATGTCGCGGATTGCCATTTCAAAATAGGTATCCTGTTCGAACCCCTTGGCGGCAATCACATCATGCAGCATGCCGACCACCTGCTCGCCCTGCCCGGTTACTTTCATTTTCACGATCGGATTGTAGAGCAGATAACGACGATCCTCATCGGAGGCGTTGCGCATATAATCGGCGGCGCGCAGAGCGAACAGCTTCATCGCCGCCAGCCGGGCATAGGCTTCGGTGAAGATTTTGCGGACATGCGGGAAATCGGTCACCGCACGACCGTACAGATTCCGAGCGGAGGCATGATTGAGCGCTTCGTAAAAGGCGTGGGTGGCGATGCCGAGTGAGGCGCAGCCGAGTTCGTACTTGCCGATATTGACCGTATTGAGCGACGAATTCCAGGCCAGCTCGCCCCGAGAGAGGATGTCGGCGTCGCTGATCGGGTAATCGTGCAAGGCAAATTCCGCCACGTAGGCCTGGCGCACGCCAGAAGTGTCGATTTTCTTCACGCACTCATACCGGGGATGATCGGTCTGTACGGCAAAAAATACATAGTCACCGGTATCGGCAACTTTGCCGAAGGTCGACACCAGCGCAGCACAATTACCGTTGCCGATATAATACTTGGAGCCGCGAGCAAGGTAGCTACCGTCAGCCTGCGGGTAGAGGGTCATCTCGCTCGAATAGAGGTCGGCGCCATGATCTTTTTCCGACAGGCCGAAGGCAAACACCCCGCCGTCTCTGAGCAGTTGTGCCGTGCGCCGTTTCAGCTCCTCGTTCGAACCCATCCAGATCGGCCCGAGTCCGAGGATGGTCACCTGCCAGACATACCAGTAACAGAGGCCGTAAAAGCCGAGCACCTCGTTGTACTCGCTGATCCGCCAC
>CALZLE010000100.1 GCA_945788205.1 uncultured Desulfuromonadales bacterium | reverse complement strand
GCCATGTAGGTTTTCTCTGCGGCAGACTCTTGTATGCCGACCAGAGTTTCCGACATTTTTTGCTGTTCAGTAGTACTCATCCGGCCACTGGTCGCAACCGCAACTTTGATAAACTTTTCTTCCTCGGAGCCAGGCAAAATATCGCGCTTACCCTTGCCCATCTCCTTGACGGTTTCCTCGATGATACCGCCGCTCATCTCTTCGGCCTTTTTCTTCATCGCTTCTTCAGCCGGCGTCGCTTTCCCTTCAGCCATCTTCTCGTCGATCTGGTCGATAAAGAGAGCCATTCCCTGCAGCATGCCAACATTCACGCCGAGAATTTCATCAGCGAACTGCTTCGACATGTCGACTTTCGACTCATCCGCTTTTACCAGAATCGAATCGGCGATGGTTTCCTGTGCGCGCAAACGCCAATCGAAGGTTGCAACCGTGGCGTCAACTTTACTGATTGCATCATTCAACTTCTGGAAGTCTGGTCGCTGCACCATAAAGTCATTCCAGTGGGTCCAATCGAGTTCGTTTTCATCCACCACCTGATCCTCCGGCTCCTCGACATCCGGCACATCAACATACCAGTAAGGCAAACAGAAATCGGCGACGACCCTTTTGCTGCTACCGGAATAAACCAGAATAAAAGTACCCCCCTTAGGAACTCCGGCCAGATGCTCCATCGAAGGAGATTCTTTGAGGAATTTGGCAAAGACCGACAGCTCTTCTGCTCGCTCTTTGCGCTTCTGTAGTATCCCCTCGATCCAGCCAAGCCACTTGAACTTGCTGTCGTTAAGCAAAGTCTCATAAGGGGTAAAAGCCGAGGCGTAAGTCACACCGCGGACGCTCTTATTGATCCCGGCAACTTTCTGCACGGCACTTTGGTAATTCAGTTTGAAATCGTTGATTTTGAACTGACTGTAACTGACCTTCAGATCCCCGCTAACCTTGGTAATCGCCTGTTTCAGATCAGTGGCGCCATCGCCGATAAAAGCCTTGTAGGAGAGGCTGTCAGCCTGAACATCTTTGCCTGGAAGCTCCTCGGCGTCATCGACTGTGGTTTTGACCTTGTCGGTGAAGGTGCGGATATTGCCGAGATTTTCCAGCAAATCCTGACGATGGAAACGATGCAACACTTTCAGGTCGCGCATCGGCCCGAACGGTCGAATCTTGAACGGCGGCAGTGCTTTTTCAATTTGCAGGGTCAGCACTTGAATCGGCAGATTGAAATCTTCGATCTGCTGCTCCAGCTCTGCCTCGACAGTTTCGACATCGCCGCCTAGATGCCCCTCGATACGGAAAAAATCTTGCTGATAAAAATCATACTTGAGCGGGTCTTTCGCTTCAGCGGTCCCGCCGAGAGTTTCAGCGTGATAGCTGTAGATTCCGCTTTGCAGGCCACGCTGACTCTGTTCGAAGCTCCAGTTCCCTGTCAGCGGTTCAGTCTTTTTCGGCTGATAATAATAGGGCACAGAGCGACGACCAAGATCGGCACCACAGCTCCGACTCGGCGTAATGCGAATGGTCGTCGTCGCCGCGGGGATCTGGAACAGGCGGAGCATCCGGTCGAGCCGCTGATGCTGGAATCTGACCTTGGCGCTCGCGGCGTCTTTTCGGTTTAATTGCGGAGACTCGTAAAACTCATGCCGCAGCTCGCTTAAATCCCCCGGGCCACCGAGCAGCACGTGCTTGGGGAACAGTTCCACCGGCGGCGCACAAATGACGTTATCGGCAAACAACGCCTCCCTGAATTCCTCATAGGCCTGCGTCAGGTCGCGCAGGAAATCATATAAATATTGCACAGCATGCAGACTGTTCTGCACCTTGCTCTGCCAGCCATCGAGAATCTGCCCCCACTTCTGTGTCGGGTCACTGCTGTACAGATCGGTCAAAAAAGTCCGCACCAGTGGCTGCCAGGTTTTCTGTAAACAGCTTTTCAGATCAGGGATTGCCTGCAGGATGACGTTCCGGTACTGGGTGCCGAGAGCGGTGTAATCATCGATTGTGTCGGGATCGAGAATCGGCCGCGGCATGACGTAGGGATCAAGCAGCGGATAACGCCGCCCAAGGTACATTTCATCGCCGAACAGCAGCTTGGCGTTTTCCGCATCGACCAGCAACAGCTTCAGGTTATTGCGCGCCTCTTTCCCCTTATTGTCGCAACCGCTGCCCGTGCAGAGATCAGGGTCGTAGAAATAACTCTCCAGATAGAGAACCGCAACCATATTGGCAAGATTCCGACCGGTACCGGCAGTAAATCCGCTCAGCGCTGTGCCCCCTTTTTCGACCAGCTCGAACAGCGGCATGGTGATGTCGTCGACACTGAAATGAACGTACTGAGCATCTTTGTCGTTGAAAGGCTTAAACCGGGTATAGGTCTGTGCCTGCTCAACGTTGAGCAGGTCACCGTCCGAGGTCAGCGCCACCCCCTTGCCCAGCGTAACAGCCGACTTGCCAACCTGCACCTGCAGCCCGCAGACTGTACCGATCCCATGCAGCCGCGCTCGCGTCAAACGCTGCTGCCGGTCGAGGTACCCGGCCAACTGGTTGAGCTGATCCGATGTCAGCACCTGGTTCTCTTCAAAGACCGTGTGACCGGTCACCTGTGTCGAAAGTCTGTTTGCATCAGCCATGGCATCACCCATCTCGTCTGCCCAGAACCGTGCGGTCCAGGATGAAATCGCAAGTCGCCAGAGTCGCCTCGGGATAGACACTGCGTAAATTACTTAAAGCTGCGACCATATCGGCCAGAACCTTTTGTTTATCGCCTCGCGCCTTACCGAAAGTCACCTTCAACCAGCGCTGATAAATCCGCTCGAAACCTGCCATCTGTTTGCGGTCGACCCAACAGATTTTCGGCAAAATATGCGCCGGTGTTTCCTGACGGATGGTTTTTTCAACAAAGCGCCGGAAATCCATATCGGCAAAGCGTACCGGCCAAGCCGGCAGCACAAAGCTGACCCGGCAACTGTAGGGATCAAGATATTTGACATTGCTGCATTCGCCATCGACACAGATCGGCAGAAATGCCCCAGGCAGCGGTTCGGCCACCAGTGAATTAACCGGTCGTGTCAGCTCGGCAAAACGGACATTTGTTACCGATAAAGACCGGCTGATGGTTCGCCGCCCGTCGTCCCTTGACAGACCGATTTCTCGCTGCGGCCGCAACAGCAGATGCTCGATGAGGAACATCCCTTCATCGCTGTAACGATCCTGCAGCAGATCGAGAATTCGGTCGATGGCTGAATCGCGCAGCTCTTCGGTGACAAAATATTCGATCCGGCGGGCCAGGATGTCGTCGGTTTCATCAGTCAGGTTGAAATAAAAGCGACCGTCCCGCGCAGTGCGCAACTGATAATTCTCCCGGTTGAGGGCGTAACCGAGAACCCGGTGCATCTCCCGGCGGGCATCTCGCGAATCGAGGAACTTCCAGCTACTGCTGAGCAGAATTTTACCGTCACTGCCGGGGCGATCATCGCGGATGCGGAAGCGGTATTCCTTTAAATCATCGGCATCCCGCTCATCGTAGATATCGAGTTTCAGGTTGGCCAGATTACGGCGGTTCAGGTTGCGGATACCGAGCAAACGCCCGAGGCGACGGCTGAGGCCGCTGATATTGTCGGTATCCCACAGCTGCTTCGCCAGCGCGTAATTGAAGGCCCCGCCACGGTTTTCGCTCAGCTCGGGATAGTCGCGTAAAAACTCGCGTTTGGCCCGCACTGCCTCGGAGCTGGCATTGCTGCGGTCATGAGCGTACATGGTCCAGACGTACTCGTTAAAATTCTCGGCAAAGCGGGCCAGCAGATGATCAAGGAACTTATTGCGCCGCGCGAGAAAGGTCGGCTCATCCTCGGTCTTTTGCTGAATCGTTTCGGCCAGAGGTTCGAGATCGGCATAAAGGTCGTCACCCCCCTGCACCCCTTCGACAAGCTGGGTGAAGTAACTCTGACGGATTTTCGGGTCGAGGGAGAACAGCTGGCGGACATTGCCGAGTTGGGCAAAATAGTTGGCCAACACCTGATCGAAAAACAGCAGGTAAGCCTGCAACTGTCGCGCTTGCGCTTTACGTTCGGTGGTCGCCGAATCGGGCAGACCACTGCCGCTGATGCCGTAGGTACGCGGATAATGATTTTGAATACTTTGATAGACACCGCTGCTGCGGAAACTTCCGGCCGGAATCGGCAGATCTGCACTGCCGGGATAGGCACTGAGCTGTTCGTCTGCTTCCATCTCTGCCAACAGGGTTTCGACCTGAGCGAAATCAGCCTGAAACGGCAACATATCCTTGTAGAACACCAGCCGCGAACACTCGGTGCTGATGGTCGGCTGCACAGCGGTCTGCCCCTCGGACCAGACCGGGACGACCCAGTTGTCCTCATCCTCCGGCAGCGGCGCGCCGGACGGAGCGATGACGATATCGCGGACCGCCTGCACCCCTTCGATCCGCATGATCTCCTGCAGCACGTCGGACAAGTTGATCTGCTGACGGATCTGCGACGCACTCAACTCAGCAGCATCGAGAAAGCCACTGTTTAACAGTGGACCTTCAAAAATCGTTTCGACCGGGACATTATTGTTCAGTAATTGTTGCAGCGAATAAAAACGGACCGGCGGGGTGAGGAACTGCTGCACGGCGCGGAAAATTTGCGCCTCAGTCCGATCAATTTCAGCCTCTGGAGTCAGTTCAATTTCAGCACAGAGCGCAAACGGCTTCTGCGTGACCAGCTTGATGCCGGTGAAATCTTCGCAGAGGTTACGGTTGGCCTGTAACAGCTCCCAAGCCGCTTGCTTAAGCTTCGTCCGCCGTACGGTATCAGTGTCGGCAACATCCTCTTCCAACTCCAACAGCACCTGATAAAGCCCGCGCAAATCGATGCGCTGTTTTTGCTGCAAGCTGCCCTTCTGTGGAAACTCCAGCCGGCTGCGCTGGCAATTGACCGCATAGCTGCAAGTGTCGGGTAATATCCAGGCGTTACGGATGCCCGGAATGTCGATCAGCAGGCGACGGTAATCATCAATCGTTACCGGACGGTTCGGCAGCACCTGCGCAGCGGTCGGAAAGGTTGGCGGCGTTTTCAGCGCGGCCTTTTCTTCTTCGGTTTCGGCGGCGGCAATTGCGCGTTCTTCTTCGGCAATCTCCTGTTCTGAACGGCTGAGCAGGTCGGGCAAAGGTTGGGCAATCCGGTAACCGAGGTCAGTTACCGCATAGCTGAGTAGTTCGAGCGTGGTGATGCCCGGATCGTGAATATTGTAATCGGTCCACAACTTGCGCGACAGCAGCTGTATGTGCTGCAACCCCTCTTCGCGCAACAGGTTATAATTGCGGGCCGGGGTGTCGCTCGGTTGTTTGCTGATGGTCAGCTTGTCGGTCATATCCGAGGCCCTCACAGCTTCTGAATATCGTGATCGGCGGCCGAAACCAGAATGGCGCGCGGATCGGTTGCCTGGGCCTGGCCCAGATCATCCGTTAAATTTCCTCCCTGATACAACTTGAACTCGGTCAGATAGTCGACGTAATCGAGCTGTTCGATCTGCTGAAGAATGACGGTCTTGTGCAGGCGACCGCCAAAAACAATGTCGCTGTTGCCATCAAACGCCCAGGGAGAGAGAAACTTGACAATCTCTTCATTGAGCAGCTTGCGGTAAAAGCCGAAATCGAGCTGCTGGCGGAACTTCACCTTGAAAGAAACCTGCAGCGTTTGATAGAGCGGATTGGCAGTGTGCACGGTGGCGGTCGGTCCGATCAAAGCTTCGATCGTGGTTTTGATCCGGTCGAGGGTATCCAGGTCAGCGCGCGGTCGCAGCGTATCGACAGCGTTGCGGTTCTGCAGATCGGGAACGACAATCAGGGTCAAATGCCCGGGAGCTTCACAGGAATCTGGTGCCGTATGGGTCAGGCATTTCGCTTTGTAAATTTCTGGGAAATTCTGCAGCACCAGTCTTTCGATATCCCAGGGGCTGACGGCCCGATTTTTATGCCGCAACCGTTCACTGACCCGAACCCGGAAGTGCTCGTCATCCTCTGTCACCTGCCCGCCAAAAGAGGCATAGGGCTGGGTGACGGTTTTAATTCCGGCAGCCGGCACCACAAGCTTACTGATGCTCTTAGCTGCAAGCGGCAGGCGCAAACGCTCAGGATCGTTGCCCTGATCTCTGAAAACGGCCTGCACCGCATTCGGCTGTACATCGATCAGGCGGCTGATCGCAGCACTGTTTGTCGGCACGGCAGCCCGTAACCAGTAGTGACCGGATGGCAGTAAAGTGTTGCGATCGGTCGCTACATCCGGCAGCTTAAAACTGATCACCCCACTTCTCAGTAGACCGTTGGTCCCGTCGCTGATCAGCTCTTCCGCTGTCAGTTCCCGCCAGTGATTGTCGCTCAAAATACTCCACGTCACCTCTGGTTTATCCAGATCCGGCTCACCGCTCCCTTCGGCAACCTGGAACAGTACCGAGAGGTTGCGACCGGGATTTATGCCGGAAAAGCCGAGATAAAATTCTCCCTCGTGCGGACATTCCGGCAACAGGCTGACCCCTTTGGCCGGCAGGAAAGCAAGTTGACTGCGCAGATAGCTGTGGTCACGGCGTTGACCAAAAGGCGCAATCTGGAAAAATGCCAGCTGATTCTCCACCACTCCAGCCGCGGTCGCCATCGAAAGGTCGAGCTTGCCGCTGGTCGCCGTGTAGCTGAGTGAGAGCGACTCCAGGGTTGGGGTGTAAGGCTCATTCGGCAGGTTGGGCGACGTCGGCTCAGCAGCGGTTGCCGCCTCGACAACCCGCTTTGTATACAGCTCGCTGTACTTCTGATGGAAGAAACCGTTGGTCAGTCGCAACGAGATATAGCCATCGCGCAAGCGAGCAGCAGGCACCTGTTGCAGGAAGAGCGCCGGGTAGTACCAGTGAATCGGGCTGATCAACTGCAATGTCTGCACCTTCTGCAGCGCCCAACTGGTCTGCTGCTGGGTCATCACTTTGGCTTGTTGCAAAGGTGGCCGCAAAATAAGGCTGCTCTGCAAAACCCCGCTGGAAGGAACGCTGATCGTCTGTTCAGCGCCGGCATTGTTGCTGTCGAACAGCTTGACCGTTGAAATATTCTCCTTACCGTTTATTTTCGCCGTCAGTTTGGCTTTAAAATAATGATTACTGCTGACGCCATAACGGTCGCTCGATGAATTGTAAACCGTCGAGAACTTGGGGGGCGCGTTCAACCATTGCAGCTTGAGAGAGAATTTCTCCAGTTGCTTGTTAAAGGCTTCGTGATTGCCAACATAAAAGGTCGACCCCTTTTTCGCCTGTGGCCCGAACGGCAGAAACGGCTTAGCCGGGTCAAGTTTGCCGAAGTCGCTTTCCAGTTGTAGTTCGCTGATTCCTTCGACACTGACCCGGATTTCAACCTCGCCCACCTTGGCCGCTTGTAGCTCGGCTGGGCCAAGACCGCTCTGCTGCTGATTGATCAGCAGCTGCAGAAGAGGCTCGTCAGTATCAAAACTGTGCCCGTGCAATTCGGCATCGTAATTGACGACAGCATCCTCCTCGGCAGTCAGAGTGATCTCAATTGTGTAGCGTCCTGAGCTGCCACTCATTGTCTGTAAAGAGGCGGTCTTCGGCCCAATCCAACCCTTTGCTCCGGTCAGATAGACCTGAAAAGCATCCTTTCCATCAGTATCAACGTCAATCCCACTCGGCAAACCGGTCAAGGCCAGCTCGACAGTGACAGTCCGACTCCCTTCCTGCAT
>CALZLE010000099.1 GCA_945788205.1 uncultured Desulfuromonadales bacterium | reverse complement strand
TCGACACTTCCAGAACTTGCCTGTCGAAACTTACCGCTTTAAACACGCGAATGGCCCATGATTACCAGATCATGGGCCATTCTTGCTTTGCCGCATTAATCAGACATTTTTCGCCTTCAGTTACAGAGGGTTATTCCATTGACTATTGCGCTCACCTGACGTACGCTATATCGTACACAGAAGGAGGTATATATGCCAACAATCACAGCAACCGAAGCGAGAAAGAGTCTATATCGGCTTCTTGATGAAGTTTCAGAGACGCATGAGCCAATACAAATCACTGGCAAGCGTAGTAATGCCATCTTGGTTTCAGAAGATGACTGGAGAGCAGTCCAAGAAACTCTCTATCTCCACTCACTTCCCGGAATGAAAGAATCTATCCTTGAAGGGATGCAAGCACCCGTCGACCAATGCGACGAGGAACTTGACTGGTGAGTTGGAAGATTGTTTATACCAAGCATGCACAGAAGGATGCTAAAAAGCTGACCGCCTCTGGCATGAAGTCGAAAGCCCAAAAGTTGCTTACAGTCATTGCGGAAAATCCCTATCAAACGCCACCTCCTTATGAAAAGCTTATCGGTGACCTAGCTGGAGCCTATTCACGGAGGATCAATATTCAGCACCGGCTTGTCTACCAGGTGCTGGAAGACATAAGGACGGTTAAGGTGCTACGAATGTGGACCCATTACGAGTAAGAAAATGATTCCCCTTCGATCACATTTACTGGAAGTGGCCACTTCCAGCACACTCAGGTAGGCGACCTTTTTCATCTCAATGTATAGAGTTTCGAACGGCAGTGGCTCTCCATTAAATTTCCACGATTCATATCGCAAATATCCTTGGGAGTTAAGAACGTCCAGAGCGTCAGCAATTCGTCATAATGTGTGGCTGTTAACGCGTGAATTGGTGGCGGGTTTGTGGTTAGAGCGGCTGACGGATTTCATCAGAATAAAGGGGCAGCATAGCCGCCGGTCACCTTAAGCCGTGATCCAAACTTTTCTACAATGAAACACAACAATATCTGTTGTGATGTATTTTACATAGCTATGTAAGTCGTGAAACCCTTTGAAATTTCTAGGCTGATAAGAATCCGATGGAAAACTATGGTAGATTAGGGTTCAAGTTAGTGATTCAAGGTGCTTTCCGGCGGCGAAAAAACCGTCTCCTCTTAGCCAAACTGTTCACCCGCCCGGCGAATCTGTTAATTCTCGATGAGCCGACCAACGATCTCGATATGGAGACTCTCGATCTGCTTGAAGAGCTGCTGCTCGATTATCAGGGAACCGTGTTACTGGTCAGCCACGACCGGAGCTTTCTTAACAACGTTGTGACCAGCTCGTTGATTTTTGATGGCAGCGGCACCATTGAAGATATCATCGGCGGCTATGATGACTGGCAACAACAGCAAAAAATATCAGCCGAACAGGCGGCTAAAAAAGAGAAGGCGAAAGCAGTCCCCCGAAAAGAGCGGCCGAAGCAGATAGAAAAACTGGAAACCGAGCAGGCCCAGCTCCACGAAACAATGGCAGATCCAAATCTTTATCAACAAGGGGATGGCAGCAAGATTGCAGGAATGCAGGAACGGTTATCGGCGTTAGAAAGTGAACTGGAGACGATTTACCAGCGTTGGGAAGAGCTGGAGAAGATTCCGGAATAAAATAACCGCCCTCTCCCTGAGGGAGAGGGTCGGGGTGAGGGGGATTTCTACCGCCCCTCTTCCGGCCTTCGCCCACCTTCTCCCCAGGGAGAAGGATCAAAAAATCAACCCGGCAACGCCTCCGCGACCAAATCCAAAATATGCAGCGCTCGCTGCTGACCATCGGCGTGATTGATGCCATCCTGAAGCTGCATAATACAGCCGGGACAATCGGTCGCCACAAGTTCAGCGCCACTCTCTTTGATAAAATTCGCCTTTTTGGCGACGATCTCCTTGCTGGTATCATAGTGGTATACGGAGTAAGTCCCCCCCAGACCACAACAGGTGCCTGCATCTTCCATCTCGACAAAATCGACCTGCGGAAGTGCCTTGAGAATCTGCCGCGGCTCTTTGGTAATGCCACGTGTCCGCAGATGGCAGGGATCGTGATAAGTCACTCTCTTCTGCACCTCAGACTTGGGTAACTCATCCAGCTTTTCAGCAAAACCTTGCTCGACCAGAAACACGAAGATGTCTTTGACTTTGCTTTCATAGTCGACAAACTCATCTCCCATTTCCGGATAGATTTTCCCCAATCCGGCATTACAGGAGGCGCAAGCAGTGACGATATAATCGTACTGGTGCTTACTCAGCGCAGCCAGGTTTTTTTCTGCCAGGGTTTCAACCGTTTCGGCGGCACCCGCCGACACAGCTGGCAAACCACAGCAGTTCTGATCTTTGGGAATGATGATATTGACACCAATAAACTTCAGCGCCTTGAGCATCGCATCACCACTATCGGGATACATATAGTTGATGCCACAGCCGGTAAAAAACAGCACTGTCGGCTGCCCAGCATCACCTTTGATAAATTCCGGATGCCGGTCGCGGAACGGCTTGCTGGCTACTGGCGGCAGAGTGCGGTCAGCGGTGATAAAGGGGGCCGGGAAGCGCAACTTCATACCGCTATTTTCCGGCAATGCCTTGAACAACAGGTTGGAAAGCTTGCCGCCGCTCTTCGCCAAAACATCCAGTAGACCCTGATGCTTCAGGACAGTAGCGACCCCTTTGCCGAAGGTCGACAGCCCCTTCTCCTCAGCGATCTTCAAACGGGTTGCGGCCACAATATCTTCGGTCGGCACCTTGTTCGGACACTGGGCGCAGCAGCTGCCGCAGAGCAGACACTGGGACATGTCGAGCAGGAAACGATCTTCCATCTCAACGTCGCCTTTGAGCAGGGCATCTGCCAAGGCGATCTTGCCGCGGGCCACCCGCCCTTCATGCTTGACCGCCCCGAACGCCGGGCAGTGAGCACGACAGGCGCCACACTTGACGCATTGGTCGATCTCTTCGCGATAATCTTCGAGTTTTTTCAGTTTGGCCATTTTTATTTTTCTCGTAGGGGCGACCCACGGGTCGCCCGGATTGCTGCACCATCGAACGCGGGCGAGTCATGACTCGCCCCTACAGACCTATCATCTATCCGAAGGGAAAATTTTTCCCGGGTTGAGGATATTATTCGGATCGAGAGCTCGCTTGATCGTCTTCATGTAATCAACAGCAACACCGGTCAATTCCAGTGGGATGTAGGGCGATTTCATAATACCGACGCCATGCTCACCACTCATGGTCCCGCCCAGTTCCAGCGCGCCTTTAAAAACCTCTTCGATCGCTTTATCGGCTTTTTCCTGCTCACCCTCAACCTTACTGTCGATCATCACGTTGACATGGA
>CALZLE010000098.1 GCA_945788205.1 uncultured Desulfuromonadales bacterium | reverse complement strand
ATTTGAGCTATACTGCCCGGCCATTCATCAATCATTGAAGGAGAAATTATATATGTTCCGTGAACCGAAAGAGACCGTCAAAGAACTGCAGGAGAAACTCCAGGAATTATGGAGGTATCTTTGACGTCCCTGCCAAAAAAGAGCGGGTTCAGGAGTTAGAGGCGGAAATTGCCGGTCCTGACTTCTGGAATCAGGGTGATAAGGCTCAGGAACTTCTGAAGGAACGGACCATACTGCAGAAGATTGTTGAGAATTGTGATTCAGCCAATCAGCAACTTGAGGACGCTGAGGTGCTGATCGAAATGGGTGAAGAGGTCGAGGATCAGGAGGTCCTTGACGAAGTCAATGCGATGCTCCCCGACTTGATCAAACAGATCGAAAAGATGGAGTTTGCTCGGATGCTTTCCGGCGAGCATGACGCTAATAATGCGACTTTAAGCATCAACGCTGGTGCTGGCGGTACCGAGGCGCAGGATTGGGCCGGGATGATCATGCGTATGTATTTGCGGTATTGTGAGCGCAAGGGCTTCAAAACGGAAATCACCGAATATTTACCCGCGGACGAAGCGGGAATAAAGAGTGTCACTTTTACTGTGACCGGCGAGTATGCTTACGGTTATCTGCGCGCCGAAAGTGGTATTCATCGGCTGGTGCGGATCTCTCCGTATGATGCGAGTGCCCGGCGGCATACCTCCTTCTGTTCGGTTTTCATCTTCCCGGAGCTGGATGATTCGGTCGAAGTTGAAATTGAGGAGAAGGATCTTAAAGTCGATACCTTCCGGGCCAGTGGTGCCGGGGGGCAGCATATCAATAAAACTGATTCGGCAATTCGCATCACCCATGTCCCGTCTGGCGTTGTTGTCGCCTGTCAGAATGAGCGTTCTCAGCATAAAAACCGCGCAACGGCGATGAAGCAGTTGAAGGCCCGTTTGTACGAGTTGGAAATCCGTAAAAAAGAGGAGGAGGCCGCTGCTTTTTCCGAAGATAAAAAAGAGATTGGTTGGGGCAGCCAGATTCGTTCCTATGTCCTGCATCCCTACCGGATGGTTAAGGATCATCGGACCAGCCACGAAGTCGGTAATACCGACGCGGTTCTCGATGGCGATCTCGAAGGTTTTATTGAGGCCTATCTGCTGCAGGGAAAATGATTCTGACCCGACAATATAATTAAAACGATGTCCCATTTTTACGGCGCTTTTTTATTCCAGAAAAGCGCCGTAAATGCTTGACTCGCGAGGGCAATTCAGATAGTTTCACCGGTTAAAATTCCCCCGCGCAAAAGGAGCTGATCGATGCAAGATTCTGACATTCCCGTAGGCCTGACATTCGACGATGTCCTGCTGGTCCCTGCCCACTCGCAGGTGCTGCCTAAAGAGGTTGATCTGACGACTCATTTAACCGCTTCGATCAAGCTGAACATCCCGCTGCTGTCTGCGGCGATGGATACAGTCACCGAGTCGCGTTCAGCAATCTGCATGGCTCGGGAAGGTGGTTTGGGGATTGTTCATAAGAATATGACTCCGGCAGAGCAGGCGACCGAAGTTGATCAGGTGAAAAAATCTGAGAGCGGCATGATTGTCGACCCGATCACTATGGACCCGGACCAGAAAATTTATGAGGCGCTCGAGGTGATGAAACAATATCGTATCTCGGGTGTGCCGGTGACGAAAAACGGGAAGCTGGTCGGCATCATGACCAACCGGGACCTGCGCTTTGAAACCAAGCTTGATCAGCCGATCTCCAACGTTATGACCAAGGATGCTTTGGTCACCGTTCCGCCCGGAACGACACTCGAGGAAGCGAAATTCCACCTGCACAAACACCGCATAGAGAAGCTCTTGGTGGTTGATGATCATTTTGCCTTGAAAGGTTTGATCACAATCAAAGATATTGAGAAGGTCCGTAAGTATCCAGATGCGTGTAAGGATGAGTTGGGTCGTTTGCGGGTTGGTGCTGCTGTGGGGGTTGGCGCTGATCTCGAGGAGCGGACCGAAGCGCTGGTCAATGCCGGGGTCGATCTGTTGGTGGTTGACACCGCCCACGGTCATAGCCAAGGGGTGCTCGACACAATTTCACGGGTGCGTAAACAATATCCAGAGCTCCAGTTGATGGCTGGCAACATCGCCACAGGAGCGGCTGCCAAGGCGTTGATCGATGCTGGAGTTAACGCTGTTAAAGTCGGCATCGGGCCTGGCTCAATCTGCACCACCCGCGTGGTTGCTGGTGTTGGTGTGCCACAGATTACCGCGATTCGTGAAGTGGCTAAAATCACTCATGCCGCAGGAATTCCGTTGATTGCTGATGGTGGTATCAAGTTCTCCGGTGATTTACCGAAGGCGATTGCCGCCGGTGCTGATATTATCATGATCGGTTCGCTGTTTGCCGGGACCGAAGAATCTCCTGGTGAGACGATCCTCTATCAAGGCCGAACCTATAAATCCTACCGTGGTATGGGCAGTCTCGGTGCTATGAAGCAGGGCAGCAAGGACCGCTATTTCCAAGGTGATGTTGATACCGACACCAAGCTGGTTCCGGAAGGGATCGAAGGCCGAGTGCCGTTCCGTGGTCCACTCTCCGACAATATCCATCAGCTGATGGGTGGTCTGCGCTCTGGTATGGGTTACACAGGCTGTAAAACCATCAAGGACTTGCAGCAGAACGGTCAGTTTGTGCGGATTACCAATGCTGGTCTGCGCGAGTCACACGTCCATGACGTGACCATCACTCAGGAAGCGCCCAACTACCGCATGGAACGGGGACAGTAAACTGATGAGCGACATCCACAGCGAAAAAATTCTGATTCTCGATTTTGGTTCTCAGTACACCCAGCTGATTGCTCGGCGGGTACGCGAAGCACATGTTTATTGTGAACTGCATCCATATGATATGGGACTGGCCGAGATCAAAGCTTTTGGTGCTAAAGGAATCATTCTTTCCGGTGGGCCCAAGTCGGTTTACGAAGAGGGTGCGCCGGAGATCGAAGAGGAATTGTTCGAGCTGGGTATCCCGGTGCTCGGTATTTGCTACGGCATGCAGCTGATGAGTCGGCATTTTGGTGGCAAAGTTATCGCCGCCGGAAAGCGTGAGTACGGTCATGCTGAACTGATGTCAGTCGGCACGCCGGGACCGCTGTTTGACGGTTTTTTTGCAGAAGGTAAGAGTCCGGTCTGGATGAGCCACGGTGATCACGTTGAGAAGATCCCGGAGGGTTTCGAGATGATCGCCAGGACCGCCAATGCGCCGGTCTGTGGGATTCAGAATGTCGCCCGTAACCTTTATGGAGTGCAGTTTCACCCCGAGGTTAACCACACCCCGCGCGGGGAGGCACTGATTACGAGTTTTGTCCGGAAAATCTGTGCGTGCAGTGGCAGTTGGACACCTGGAAAAATTATTGAAGATGCTGTCGCGCGGATTAAAGAGCAGGTCGGGAGCGATCAGGTCATCCTTGGTCTTTCCGGCGGTGTTGATTCGTCGGTTGCTGCAGCTTTGATCCACAGAGCTATTGGTGATCAATTACATTGCGTCTTTGTTGATAATGGTCTGCTGCGTCTCGATGAGGGTGACCAGGTGATGGCAACCTTCGCCAGCAACATGGGTGTCAAGGTGACCCGTGTAAATGCCCAACAACGTTTTTATGATGGCTTGGCAGGGGAGAGCGACCCAGAAAAGAAGCGCAAGATTATCGGCAATCTGTTTGTCGATATCTTCGAAGAAGAATCGATCAAAATCACCGATGCCAAGTGGTTGGCGCAGGGAACCATTTACCCTGATGTCATCGAGTCGGCCGGGGCAAAAACTGGTAAAGCGCACAACATCAAAAGTCACCACAATGTGGGTGGTTTGCCTGATTACATGAAGTTGGAGCTGCTTGAGCCGTTGCGTGAATTATTTAAAGACGAAGTCCGCACCGTTGGAGAAGAACTTGGTTTGCCACATGCGATGGTCTGGCGACATCCTTTCCCCGGGCCGGGGCTGGGTGTGCGGATTCTCGGTGAGGTCAAAGAAGAATATTGCGAGATTCTGCGTCGTGCCGATGCCATCTATATCGAAGAACTTTACGAGAGTGGCCACTATCATAAGATCAGTCAGGCGTTCGCCGTCTTTTTGCCAGTAAAATCGGTTGGCGTTATGGGTGATGGACGGACTTACGAGTACGTTGTCGCCCTGCGTGCCGTCGAGACCAAAGATTTTATGACTGCCGGCTGGTACCCAATGCCTTACGAAGATCTGGCGAGAATCAGTGGCCGGATTATCAACGAAGTTAAAGGGATCAATCGGGTGACTTACGATATTTCAAGCAAGCCCCCTGCGACAATCGAGTGGGAATAAAGTGAGTCGTCAAATGTTTTTTAAAGCCTTGCCTTGCGAGGCTTTTTGTTTTTCATTGTTTCGAATAGATTTTACAAAGCAGTGATTGATTATTTTTCAACAACCCACCAGAGGGATTTGTGAAATATCGCAGAGAAATAGACGGGTTACGAGCCGTTGCCGTTCTTCCTGTTATTTTGTTCCATGCTGGCTTCAAGCCATTTGCAGGTGGATTCGTTGGCGTTGATGTGTTTTTTGTTATCAGTGGCTATCTGATAACAACGATTATCCTCTCTGACATGAATCACGGAAAATTTTCAATTGTTACCTTCTATGAGCGAAGAGCGAGGCGCATACTACCCGCTTTGTTTTTTGTCATGTTCTGTTGTCTCCCTTTTGCCTGGCTGTGGCTCGCTCCTAACCACTTGGATGAATTTTGCCAGAGCCTGGCTGCAGTTTCTTTGTTCTCGTCCAATATTCTATTTTTGCAAGAGAGTGGCTATTTTGCCACTGCTGCCGAATTAAAGCCGCTGCTGCATACCTGGAGCCTCGCTGTAGAAGAGCAATATTATGTGTTGTTTCCGCTTTTCCTGATGGCTTTGTGGAAA
Source organism: uncultured Desulfuromonadales bacterium (assembly GCA_945788205.1). GTDB lineage: Bacteria > Desulfobacterota > Desulfuromonadia > Desulfuromonadales > Geopsychrobacteraceae > Malonomonas. Next base: position 4,731 of record CALZLE010000098.1, on the reverse strand, counting down.
CTGAGAAAGCGATGGATATTCAGCTCATTGATGCTGGTTGCCGTAATAAGTTTGGCCGGCGCACAATATGGCGCCTATAATTCTCCGGCGGACGCTTTTTTTCTGCTGCCCACACGTTGTTGGGAGTTAGCGATAGGGGCACTGGTTGCTTTTTATTTCCTCTACAAAAAGGAGCAGGAAGAGTTTATAAGATCGCATAAGGTCCTCAGTGAGGTGTTTGGCTATCTCGGCTTTGGTCTGATTCTGTACTCAATTTTTGTTTTTGATGAAGCCACTCCCTTTCCCAGCTTTTACGCTCTGATCCCTACAATTGGTACTGCGCTGATTATCGTATTTACAACGCAACAAACAGCTGTAGGGCGTTTTCTAGGAACCAGGGTGATGGTTGGTATCGGTTTGCTCAGCTATAGTACTTACTTGTGGCATCAACCTTTGTTTGTCTTCGCAAGACATAAGAGTGCGACTGAACTGAACATAGAACTGCTACTTGTTCTTTCGGTTTTGTCAATCGTATTAGCGTACTTCAGTTGGCGATTTGTTGAGGTTCCGTTCAGGAATAAAGAAGCTTTCAGCAAGAAAAAAGTTTTTGTATTCGCTGTCGTTGGTTCCGTCTTCTTTGCGGCGGTTGGTCTGGCTGGGCATTTGCAGGGTGGTTTCCCTGATCGTTTCGGATTTCCTGACAACCTGCTCACCTCGTTTAAACGGTCTTCTCCGGTTGATGGTTGTTTTGATAAAGATAAACTACACGAAGTTGATGATTGGTATTGTCATTTAGGTGATAAAGATTCTGATCTTTCTTTCGTTGTTTTCGGAGATTCACATATTCTTTCCTTGTACGATGCTTTTAATTCTGCTGCTGCCGATTTAGATTTGGGCGGGGCTTTTGTCGGTGCAAGCGGATGTCCACCTTTTCTCGGAATTCATTCTTTACGCAGAGATCAAAGTAACAGAAACTGCCATGAGCTTAACGAGAGGGTGCTCCGCTATGTCATAGATAATGAGATCAAAGATGTGTTTTTAGCTGCGCGTTGGACCTATTACACAGACGGCAGCTATTCAGGGGATGACTTCTCATATGTCGGTTTAAATAAAACGACAACCAAAACAAAAGATAATTCACGCAAGGCGTTCGTTCACGGGTTTAACGAAACAGTTGAAGAATACAAGAAAAATGGCGTTGCTCTGCATTTAATTTCACAAGTCCCGCAGCAAGAGATCGAGCCGGTTCATGCTTACCAAAGGGCATATATGTTCGAAAGCGATTCCAGAGCTGAAGTGCTTAAAAATATTTCTGTGACGTTGGAAAGCCATAGAAAATTAAATGCATACGTTAACGGAGTTTTTGCTCAAAATTCCTATCCAGAGGTTTTGAATTTTGAGGATTTGCTGTGTGAAGATCATCACTGCCCAGTTGGAACAGATGACACTTCCTACTACTTTGATGATGATCACCTCAGTATTTCGGGCGCCGAGCGGTTGATTCCAAGTCTCCGGCGGGTACTCGATCAAAATTTGAAACAATGACCTTATAAACGGTATTTTCACAAAGAAAAAGGGGGTGCCTCTATCGTCGGGCACCCCCTTTCGAATTCAAAGACATTCTCCGCTGTTAGCGACGAAGAACCTTGATGACCGCAGAGAAGTCTTCCTCCCCGCGACCATCTTCTACTGCCTGCTCGTAAACCTTGAGAACAGCATCGTTGCCTGGTAAGTCCAACTCAGTCAGGGCCGCAGCCGTTTTTACTGTCCGCAAACCTTCGGTGACATATTTCAGCGCCAGATTCCGGGAAAAATCTCCGCGGGAAATTGTGCGGCCTTTGGAGTGTGCCAAAGGAGAGGCCAGGCCGCCAGAATCAAACACCTCGAGAATTCTATCCGCGCTGAACCCGAGCTTGTCACCAAAAACCAATGCCTCGGAAAGACCTTCCATCATGTGAGCCTGAAACAGTGTAACCACAAATTTCATCCGAGTTGCAGAGCCAACTTCGCCCATGTGAATGAGGTTGAGGGAAAGATAGGAAAATAGCTCGCGGCAGCGGCCAAGTGTCGCTAGATCGCCCCCGGCCAAAATTGTCAGTAAGCCGTTGGCGGCATGTTCCTTACTTCCCCAGACAGGTGCTTCAAGGAACATGATCCGCTGTTTTGCCGCTTTTTCTGACAGCTCGAGAGTCGTTTCGAGAGAGTGTGTTCCCATATCAACGAGAATCGTGCCCGGATCGAGGCCTGCCAGAAAACCTGTCTCTGTAGAAAGGGCTGCTTCCAGCTCTTCTTTTTCTGCGAGAATCACGATAACCAGGTCTTTGCCCTTCGTTGCCTCGATGGCCGTTGCTGCGCCGTTGGCACCGAGTTTTACCAGTTCGCTGACCGTTTCTGCATTGTTATCAAATACAGTTAGGTCATAGTGCCCTTTCATCAGGTTGATCGCCATATGTCTGCCGACCGTCCCAAGTCCAACAAAACCAACCTTCTTAATCATGGACTCTCTCCTCTACTGAGCATTAAATGGGTTGAAAAACAAGATATTCTACCCCTCGATACTGTAAAAAACAACACTACAAAATAATTTTTCCCTTTTTTGGGCGAGGCTGGTTCGTCCCATAAAAAAGCCGCAGGAAAGTGATTCACAAATCGAAAAGAGAGTGAGAGATTCAGGGGCGTTAAAAGAGTGTCTGCCGATGGGCAGACAGAGAGGTCAAAAAAGGCTGCCGGTGGTATCCGGAGGGGCAGATCTGAGCTCTTCGGCGGTTTCTTTTAAAAACTCTCCGACTTTTTCATGGGGGACTTTGCAGAGCTTTTTTAATACCTCAAATGGAACACCATCAAAGTTGTACTCGGTTGCGATATCCGCGATGATTTTCAGCCAAAGAGCGGCGGTCATCTCCGCATCGGCCAACGCGCGATGAAATTTTCCATTGACTGGCAACGCTTTCATACGAATGAGAGTTTCAAGCTTATGGTTCGGCATGTCGGGATAAATCCGGCGCGATAACAGCAGGGTGCAGCCGAAATTATAGGGACGGGTCTTGCCGATGAAAGAAAATTCTGACTCAAGGAATTTCTGATCGAAAGATGCATTATGGGCGACCAGCGGATAGCTGCCGATGAAGCGGGACAGGTCGGTCATTACGGTTGCGGCATCCGGTGCATCGCTAAGCATGCTGTTATTGATGCCGGTGACCATTTCGATCTCGCGGGTAATGAGAAATCCGGGATTGATCAAACTTTGAAATCGATCTGCGATCTGCTGATCGCGAATTAAAACTGCACCGATTTCTATCGCTCGGTCACCTTGAAGGGGAGACATGCCGCTGGTTTCAAAGTCGAGGACGACAATCGGTTCGTTTGGATCACTGTAGTTCATCAGATAATAAAACCTTTCATTCGCTGCTGGAGTTTTTTTATTGTAAAATTTGTTTTGTGCCGCTGACCAGTCCTAATCGAAAAAAAGATGAAATCTGCGAAGGAGGAAATATGAGTTGGGTTCCCTGGATAAAAATCGAACCGGAAGATTCGTCCGATGAAAAGGTGCGGAGTTTGTATAAACAGACGCGCAAACCATTGACCGGAAAAGTCTCTGATTTAGCACAGTTGACCAGTTCTACTCCTGAGGTCGCCAAGTCCCTGCACAACCTGGGGGTGGCGGTTTATCGTGATGCGAGTGGGCTGAGTCTGCGGGAAAAAGAAGTCGCGGCGCTGGTTGCATCGTCCCTTGTCGGCTGTGTTCACTGAACGGCGACCCATCGGGAAGCCCTCGGTCGAGCGGCAAGAGATGCAGAATTGGCAGCACAGGTTGCAGAGGATTACACGAAGGCGAATTTAACCGATCGGGAGCGTTTGATTGCTGAATATTCCGTTAAGGTGACGAGATCTCCTGACACCTGTAGCCCACAGGATCTGGACAGTTTGCGAACCGCCGGATTTTCGGATCAGGATGTCTTGAGTCTGGTAGAGATTGTCGCCTTCCAGAATATGACGACCCGAATTATGGAGGCCTTGAGCACCGTAGATTGATCTGGAAAGAAAACAGGAGGCTGTGCGATCCAGCCCCCTGTTTCTTGTCTAGGTCGACTAAAGGATTTTGACCAGTTCAAATTCGTAGGTCAATTCCTCTCCCGCCAGCGGGTGGTTGGTGTCGAGGCTGACGTTTTCGTCGGTGACTCCAACAACCGTGACCATGTATTCCTCATCGTTTTCTCCGGCGACCTCCAGTCCCATACCGACGGCTGGTTTGATGTCGTCGGGGAAATCGCTGAGCGGAACAGTAAAAACATTTTCCGCATCATATTCACCAAACGCATCATCCGGGCTGATGGTAAGGGTTTTTGACTCGCCCGGTGCCATGCCAACCAAAGCTTCTTCGATCGGGATGAAAAACTCGTCCTCACCGATGGTCAGTTCCATCGGGCCAAGCTCATGTCCACATTCATCATCGCCGCAATCATGACCTTCCTGGTCAGGGTAAGTGGTATCGATAACCGAACCGTCAGCGAGTTTACCGGTAAAGTTGATGGTGACTTTGTCACCTTTTTTTGCCTGAGCCATTATATTTTCTCCCTGTAAAGTCTTCCAACTATTGAATACAAAGTTCTATCACAGTGATGGATGCAATAAAAGCATTAGGCCTTAAAACATTTCCCATGGTTCATCAATGGAGATCGGTTCGACTTGTTGCCACTGTTCAAATTCACCGAGCTCATCAACTTTATCGCTATCGAGAATGGTGTCGGCGAT
>CALZLE010000097.1 GCA_945788205.1 uncultured Desulfuromonadales bacterium | reverse complement strand
GTAAAGAGGGATCAGCAGCGCAAACGAAAGTTTTTTTACGGCTGGAGAATGATCGTTGTCAGGTCTCAGTTGACAGCTCCGGAGAGCTTTTGCACCGGCGTGGCTATCGGGCCGCCAAAGTTGCCGCGCCGCTGCGGGAGAACCTGGCGGCAGCGTGTTTGTTGGCACTCGGCTATGATGGCTCAAAACCGCTGGTCGATGCCATGACCGGCTCCGGGACGTTTGCCATTGAAGCTGCACAGATTGCACTGAATCGCGCTCCGGGGTGCAATCGACAATTTGCCTTTATGGGTTGGCCAAAATTTCGCGCCGGACTATGGCAGCAGTTGGTACAGGAAGCGCAACGGTCTGAAAAAATGGAACTTTCTGCTCCGATTCTGGCGGTTGATAATAATACCAAGGCGATTGATGCTGCGCAGCAGAATTTGCGAGCAGCAGGCTTATCGGGCCTGATCACGCTCAGCTGTCGATCGATGCAGGAATTAACCCTTGAGCCGCAAACTGGCTTGATTATCTGTAATCCCCCCTATGGCGAACGGCTTGGTCGTAACGCGACATTGCAGGCTTTGTATCGTGATCTGGGGCGGGTTTACGGTGAAACCTTCTCCGCCTGGCAGGGCGCGCTGGTTTGCCCTGAGAACGAACTGGTCCGTACAACCGGCATTCATTTTACTCCGTTGGTTCGTTTTTCCAATGGTGGAATCGGTGTTGCTCTGCTGGAAAAGTCCTGGAAAAGCTAGAAACTTCGAAAAATCCTTGACTTGCATTCGGTCTGTGGCTATAAATTCAAACTCTTGTGGCCAGCGGTCGCAAAGAATAGTAGAGAAAGCGGGGTGATTGTTCGTGGAAATCACAGTTATTGATGGAAACGTCGAAAAAGCGATTAAAGTTCTCAAGCGTAAGCTGCAGCAAGAAGGTCTCTTCCGGGAGATGAAGCAGCGAAAGTTTTACGAGAAGCCGAGCGTTAAGAAAAAACGCAAGGAGAAAGAAGCTCAGCGTCGTCTGCGTAAGAAGATGCGGGCTATGAAGCGTTTCAACTAAATCGCTTTATACATGTACGAACGAAAAGAGCCGATCCGGATTTCCGGGTCGGCTCTTTTTTGTTTCGATGTTGACGTATCGTCCCATTTTCTTGAAGCAATAGCTGGTCTTTTTAGTTTTCAGAAGCCTTTGGTGCCCCATAAAGCGTTCCGAACTTTTCTTCCTGTTCGGGACTGCCGATCAACATCAGGCTACAGTCCCTCGTCAGCCTGTACTCAGGGGTTGGGGCGAGCATAAGCTCTTTTTCTGGCCTCTCTATGGCCACGATGGAACAGCCGGTCGATGGTCGCAGCCGCGATTCTTCAATGGTTCTTCCGATCAGACTGGTCGGAACGTAACGTCGGAAAATTGCAACACCCTCGGTGAGGAAAATTGACTCTTTCGACTCGAGGATATTCATCAGGATATTAGCCCCGACCGAGGCATTGGAGACGACAAAATCAGCACCAGCTGAATAGAGCTGGGCGACATTCTCGTCGGTGTTGGCTCGCGCCACAATGCGCATATGAGGGTTGCTTTTGCGACTACTCAAAGTAAGAAAAACGTTGGTGCTGTCATCATTTGTGGTGATAACCAAACCCCTGGCTTTTTCAATCCCTGATTGGCGTAGCAAATGGCGGTTCGTCGCATCCCCATGCACCGCGATATGTTCCTGGCAATGTTGGTTGTCTTCTTGGTCGATTAAAATATAGGGGACCGGTTTTCGATCGAGGAAGTTAGCAGCGGCACAGCCGATCCGTCCATGGCCGAGGATAAAGACCAGATCGTCATGTTCCTGCTCGCCAGTCAGTTGTTCTATCTTCTGCAGTTGCTCGTGGGTCCCCGCAAGCACAATCAGTGACGCTGGGCAGAGCAGGGTGTCTTTCTGTGGGACGGTAAAGGTCCCTCGCTCCCAAACACCGATCACTGTCATTCCGGTTTGCTGTCTGATTCTGGCCTGTTCGAGAGTTAAATTGACAAAAGGAGTTCCGTAAACCGGCATTTCCGCAATTTTTAAATCCCCGAAGGAGTCGATCACATGGGCCAAAGCACCACAGGTTGTGGAGCGCGTTGCCAGGTAGCGGCCAAGGATCCGCTGCAGGGGGACGGCCTTGTCTGCTCCCGCCAGTCTCAGCAGGTCAACATGCTCTGGATCATCGACGACTGCGGCGATTGGTGTTTTGCAGAGCGAGCGGACCGTGAGGCAAAGATTGGTGTTTTGCGTGTCACTCAGGTTGGCAAAGATATAGCGGGCTGAATCAACACGAATCTTCTCTAAAAGCTTGGAATCAGTTGCTGACCCGCAGACCACTTGGATGTCCTCTTCCTCCTCCAGGCGCAAGGACTCTTCGTAGTCTTCAGTAATGACAACAAAAGGAATTTTACGACTTTGCAGTTTGCTTAATAGGACTCTGGCCGTCGGGTTGATGCCGAAGACCAACACATGGCCGCGAGTTTCCGGGGGGAGGGAAAAGCTCGGCCGATAACGCAGGCGCTGTTCTATCCAGGGGGCAAGAAACAGACTGATTAAGCCGAAGGGCAAGATAATCAGCAGAAATACTACTCCAGAAACAGTGACCAGCGCGGCAAAGGCGTAGCCAAGGTCTGTGTGAAAGGTGATATCGCCAAAGCCGAGAGTTGTCATGACTGTTATCGCCCAATAAAGCCCAGCGATAAAGGAGTATTCGCGACCCTCCAGGTGGAGCATCAGGTAGCGAAACAGGACGGCGTACGTCACGATCAAAAACAGTAAAAAAATGCTGTAGTAAGCCAAAACCTTAAGGTTCTGTTTCGCGCGACCCCGAAGGAAATAGGCAATTTCCACTGAAATAGTTTTCATGGTTCCCCGTGCTGCCGATATATAGACTCAAGAATGCAGTGATTATAACAGCCTAACATCTGATCATCTCAGGTTTTAATAAATTAATCATGAGCAACCAGAGATGAGCGGCAGAGCCTCTATTTAAAAAATGAGGGTTATGATGCGCACAAGTCTCTACAGAAACAACAAAAGCGGACAACCCCAATCGAGATTGCCCGCTTTATAATTGCTGCTATTTGAGGTTGGCTTACTTCGGCCAGTGTTCCAGTTTCATGCCGGAAATCTGCTCGACAATCCGCACCACCTGGAAGCTGTAACCGTACTCGTTGTCGTACCAGACATACAGCACGCAGCGGTTGCCCTCAACGATGGTTGCCAACGAATCAACCACGCCGGCATAGCGTGAACCGACCATGTCGGTTGAGACCGCTTCTGGAGAGTTGGTGAAATCGATCTGATCCTGCAGCGGTGAATTGAGCGACATCTCGCGCAGGTAATCGTTCAACTCTTCAACGTTGGTTTCTTTCTCAAGCGTGAGGTTGAGGATTGCCAGCGACACGTTCGGGGTCGGAACGCGGATGGCGTTACCGGTCAGCTTGCCCGCCAGTTCCGGAAGCGCCTTGGCCACCGCTTTTGCGGCTCCGGTTTCGGTGATGACCATGTT
>CALZLE010000096.1 GCA_945788205.1 uncultured Desulfuromonadales bacterium | reverse complement strand
GTGAGGGGTCGGAAAGTAGATGAGCAAAGAACGTACCGACTCGAACAGCTAAAAAGACCGCTATTCTCTTGGAATCTTTCTGTTTGTTGACTGTTTGCAGCCGCCAGCAAAGACTGCCTGACAGGTATTTGTCAATCCTGCCTGTCGAGCAACCCGTATTTTTCCATCTTGTAGCGCAAGGTTGTTCGGGCAATCCCAAGGATATCGGCCGCCTTGGTTTGTGATGCGCCTTGCTGACGCAGAGTTTGGATAATCAGTTGACGTTCAAGATCTTCGAGAATTTCAGTCAGATTGCCACCTTGCTGTGGAAGCGATAGGCAAATCTCGCTGTCACCGGCGACATCACGCGGCAACTCACGGGGAGTAATCACGTCACCACGGCAGAGCACCACCGCCCGCTCGATGGCATTCTGCAGTTCGCGCACATTGCCGGGCCAATCGTACCCGACCAGACTTGCCAAAGCCTTGGGCGCAATCTGACCGATTTTCTTGCCGGTCTCTTTGATATATTTGGCGAGAAAATAATTCGCCAGCGGCTCGACATCTTCACGCCGGTCACGCAGTGGCGGCAGCTCGATGTGAATGACATTGAGACGGTAATAGAGGTCTTCGCGGAAGGCGCCCTTTTTAACCTGTTCGGACAGGTCTTTATTGGTCGCCGCGACAATCCGCACATCAGTCTTAATCGTGCGATCACCACCAACCCGCTCAAACTCCTGTTCTTGCAAAACCCGCAACAACTTCACCTGCGCTGACGGGGTCATCTCGGCAACCTCATCGATGAACAGCGTCCCTTGGTTGGCCAGCTCAAAACGCCCCTTCTTCTGGGCAACAGCTCCGGTGAAAGCGCCCTTTTCGTGACCGAACAGCTCGCTCTCCAAGACCCCTTCAGAAAAAACCGCGCAGTTCAGCACGATAAACGGCTTGTCCTTGCGCTGCGAGTTGTAATGGATTGACCGGGCGACCAGCTCTTTGCCGGTGCCACTTTCACCAGAAATCAAAACGCTGGCGTTGCTGATAGCGACCGAGGCGGCCATTTCGTAGATATCGGCCATCAGTGGAGAGTTACCGACAATGCCACTGAACTGATAACGCTCGTCCAGCTCCTGATGCAGATGGCGGTTTTCCGCAAGCAGTCGTTTATGCTCCAACGCTTTGGCCACAGCCAGACGAATTTCGTCGGTTTCAAATGGCTTGGTCAGATAATCATAAGCCCCATTACGCAGTGCTTCGACAGCGCTCTCAACAGTTCCGTAAGCAGTCATCACCATAATCAGCAAAGACGGGTCAAACTCTTTTATTTCCCGCAGCAGCTCAAGCCCATTCTTTTCCGGCATCTGAATATCGGTCAGAATCAGATCGAAGCTGTCGACAGAAATCAGCTCCAGCGCCTCTTTCGCAGAGCCAACCGGCGTTGTCTCATAGCCTTCGCGCAACAATACCCGCGATAGAAGTCGTTGCATCCCCGCTTCGTCATCGACAATCAGGATTTTTTCACCGGCCATATTTACTGATCCCTGGAAATGAAGTGATAAGAGAGTTTAACAGGCGACTCAAGCATCATGCTAGTGTCGGCGGCAGAATAACCAAAAAACGGCGGAACCACAAGCGTAACTATCGGAATCAAAAGCGCTCTTTTTGACCAACCTCCTACGTTCTCATTATGGAACTTTACTGACGGGTAGCACCACAACTTACCGCACAATCAAAAACAACAATGGCAAGCGGACAAAAATACAAATTTTAATTTAACGACCCTTGACAGACACCATATGTAGTGTTCTATATTCTGTCTCTACATAAATGTTGTGTTGATAGAAAACATTTCTTGTTATATTTACATCCACTGAAAATGTTGAAAAGAAAGGGTTTTTTAAATGAGTAAAGCGCAGAACACCGAGCTCCTCGCGCTGTCGAAAAACGCCATGACAGTTCTGGCCAAACGTTATCTGAAGCGCGATACAGATGGCAACCCACTAGAAACACCAGTCGACATGTTTAAACGGGTCGCTAAAACCATCGACGCAGCCGAACCGAAGGGTAAAGGGAAAAAGACTTCCTTCGAAAAAAGCTACTACCAGATGATGACTGAGCTCGACTTTCTGCCGAACTCCCCAACTCTGATGAACGCTGGCCGCGAGCTTGGTCAGCTGTCCGCCTGTTTTGTACTCCCGGTTGATGATTCGATGGAGAGCATCTTTGAGGCGATTAAAAACACCGCCCTGATTCACAAAAGCGGCGGCGGCACAGGCTTCTCCTTCACCCGCATCCGCCCGGCCAATGACGAAGTGCGCTCCACTACAGGCGTTTCTTCAGGCCCCCTCTCCTTCATGTCAGTCTTTGATGCCGCCACCGAAACGATCAAACAAGGCGGCACCCGTCGCGGCGCAAACATGGGCATCCTGCGTGTCGACCATCCCGATATCATGGATTTCATCATGGCTAAACGGGATCAGACCGTACTGACCAACTTCAATATCTCTGTCGGCATGACCGAAGCCTTTATGGAAGCGGTCGAGAAAGGTGCTGATTATGACATCATCAATCCGCGTGATGGCAAAGTCGTCAAACAACTCAACGCCTCCAAGGTATTTAATCAGATTGTCGATATGGCCTGGAGCAACGGCGAACCGGGGATCATCTTCCTCGACCGCCTCAACCGCGACAACCCGACTCCGCATATCGGCGAGATTGAAAGCACCAACCCCTGCGGTGAGCAACCTCTGCTCCCTTACGAATCCTGCAACCTCGGTTCGCTGAACCTGGCCAACATGGTCAAAGGAAATGACGTCAACTGGAACAAGCTGGAAGAGACCGTTAAACTCTCAACCCGTTTCCTCGACAACGTCATCGAAGCCAACAAGTACCCGCTGCAGGAGATTGACGACATGACCCGCGCCAACCGCAAGATCGGTCTCGGCGTTATGGGTTGGGCCGACATGCTGATTCTGCTTGGCATCCCGTACAACAGTAAGGACGCCATCGAGTTGGGCGAAAAAGCGATGAAGTTCATCAACGACAAGTCACACGAAGAGTCGATCAAACTTGCGACCGAACGTGGCGCCTTCCCTAATTTCAAGGGCAGCACCTACGACAAGCCGGGCAGCGAGCCGATCCGCAATTCAACCTGCACCACCATCGCGCCAACCGGGACCATTTCGATTATCGCCAACTGTTCCAGCGGTGTTGAGCCACTGTTTGCCGTCTCTTATGTGCGCCAGGTGCTCGACAACAACAAACTGATCGAAGTTCACCCGATCTTCGAAAAAGTGGCCAAAGAACGGGGCTTTTACAGCGAAGACTTAATGCAGGAGATTGCTGAAAAAGGCACCGTCCAAGGGATCGATGCCGTACCTGAAGACATCCGCCGGATCTTCGTCACCTCCCACGACATCACCCCGGAAGATCACGTAATGATGCAGGCCGCATTCCAGCGCCACACCGACAACGCTGTCTCCAAAACCGTCAACTTCTGCTCCGATGCGACACGCGACGACGTCTCCACCGTTTACCGCCTCGCCTACCAGCAGGGCTGCAAAGGCGTCACCATCTACCGTGATGGTTCCCGCGATATGCAGGTTCTATCAGTCGGCAAAAAAGACGAAGAAGATCCAGAAGCAGCAGTCGATGCCATGCCGATGGAGAGCAAAAAACCATCGCGCAAGCGGGAGCGGCCACGCGCCCTCACCGGCTCCACCTATCAGATGGAAACCGGCTGCGGTCCGCTCTACATCACCATCAATCAGGATGAAAAAGGCCTGTTTGAGCTGTTCACCACCATGGGCAAGGCCGGCGGTTGCGCTGCCTCCCAGTGTGAAGCGATCGGCCGACTGGTTTCACTGGCATGGCGCAGCGGCGTACAAGCCCGGCAAGCGGTCAAGCAGATGATCGGCATCACCTGCCACAAACCAGCTGGCTTCGGCGAAAACCGCATCACCTCCTGTGCCGACGCCGTCGCCAAAGCGATTGAGCTGCACATGCTCAACGAAGGCGAAGATTTCGGCTTATCCAAACACGTCACCAACGGCGGTGCCTGCCCAGAATGTGGCGGCCCGGTTGAGCACGAAGGTGGCTGCTGCGTCTGTCACTCTTGTGGATATTCGGAGTGTGCGTAAACGGATAAGCAGATAAGAACAGATCTTGAGGGGGATTTGATGGATAGATAGTCACTAAAGGGGACAGTCGGGAATACCGGGTGTCCCCCTTTTTTTGTCATCAATAATCAATAATGAATTATGCTAATACCAAGCGAACCTTCTTACCATTTCTCATAAACTACCAAGTGCCATCAATAGTTGATGTGCACATCACACCACTACCCACCAGTAGGGCCTCTACATGCACTACAGATTACAAACCGGAAAACTCTTAATTCTCTCTGTCATTTTAATTGCACTGTCCGGGTGCGCTGGAAAATACAAACCTGCAGAAAGCACGGCTAACCTTAGTGTCACTTTCGGCGACTCCAAATGGGACGGAAAAATGATCCCCAAGGGACAACAGTGTAAACGCTTCGGTGGTGACGCTGAAACACCCAGTCTTGTTGTCGAAAACATCCCCAGCAACGCAAATGCGGTCATCATTGCGTTCAGCGACAGAAGCTATCAGCCAATGGATAACGGCGGTCACGGAAAGATCGGCTTCAGTATCCCGAAAAATACCAACAAAATCACAATTCCAAGTGTCAAAGGCCACACGTTTGACTTACCCGAAAACTTTTTCGTTGTCTCAGCACATGCCAACCCAAGCTGGGATGTCGCTGGAGCGTACATGCCTCCCTGTTCCGGTGGGCAGGGAAACAGTTACTACGCGACTCTGAAAGCCGTATATGATGCACCAAACGGCGAGCAATCTGAGCTGCTTGGAAAGGGTAAAATCGAACTGGGCAAATACTAATTCAAAACTGGCGGTGGCGATTGCAAATATTCGTCACCGCCAGTAATCGAACCGATAACTGTATGAAACAATCATGGCAAAGATTGACTTCAAAAAAGAACTGAAACACCTGTACAAGCCTTCAGCCAAAACCGTTGTCGCCGTTGATGTCCCAGAGATGCAATTCCTGATGATTGACGGTGAAGGTGATCCGAACACCTCCGTTGCATTTCAGGACGCAATTCAATGTTTGTTCCCTGTTTCATATACGTTGAAATTCATGGTCAAACGCGGAGAAATCGGAATAGACTACGGTGTCCTGCCGCTCGAAGGGCTCTGGTGGTGCGACGATATGCAAAACTTCAGTATCGATGACAAGAGTAATTGGAAATGGACACTGATGATCATGCAACCAGACTTTATTACTCAAAGCATGGTGGAAACAGCAATTTCGGAAGTCAGAAAGAAAAAGAACCCTGCCTCTCTAGATCAAATTAGATTTCAAAAATACACTGAAGGACTTTCCGCACAAATCATGCATATCGGCCCCTTTTCAGATGAGGGCCCTACGGTAGAAAAGGTTCACAATTATATTCATGAATCAGAATGGTCACGCACGGGAAAGCATCACGAGATCTATTTAAGCGACATTCGCAGAGCAGATCCTAAAAACTGGAAAACCGTCATTCGTCAACCTTTCGAAAAGTAAAGCAGCCAACTTATTCACCGAACGGAAACTAGCAAAACCATGAAAAAAACATCCCGTCGAAGATCGACGGGATGTTTTTTTTAGTGTTGCGGTGCGATGACGCCTTGGCAAGGGAGTCTTACTTGCCGAAGCAGGTCCCGCGCCACCATGGCGGCGGCATTTCGTCAACCCTACCACGCAACCCCGGTGTCCGTGCCTCTTTGTTGCAGAAGTCGGCGCGGAAGCGGTCGGCGAAGATCTGGTGCACTTTCGTGGTCGGGTGAACCGTGTCCCAGAAAAGATAAGTATCTGGATCGTTACAGACCGTGTTGTCGGGCATCAGGCAGGACTCGGTGACATTCACCAGGCCGTAGTCCGCCGGAGAGGCGACAAGATCGTTCACGACCTGATAGGTGTCGAATACATTAATCGTCTCCGCACATGCGTCCGGCAATTCGGCGAGGGCTTGTTCCAGGCCGGCATTGAACAGCTTGACCGCTTGGGAAACCTGGGCCTGCGTGCCCGTGTCAAGACCCAGCACAAACGGCGTCAGGCTGAGGTCAGGCAGGTTTCCGACCATAAAATGCCTCCCTCCGGCCGTACCCAGCCGGCACACATCCTCGGCAATATTGGCCACAGCTTGGGTCAGAATGCTCTGCATCGTATCCGGCTGCATCATGCCGAGGAACATATCGTTCGGCCCGGCCCAGACCACATAGAGGGCCTTCGGGTTCAACCCATCGGGGTTGGCGGCCAGCAGCGCATCGATCTCCTCGGGGACACCGGGCAGGGGGTTCGGAAAATATTGGGGATACTGCACGTTGTTGAAGTTGGAGAGTGGTACCCCGCCAATGATGTAGGTCCCGGTAAACGCCCCGCCGTAAGACAGGCTGTCGACGTCGACATCCAGATCGGTGGCCAGATACTCAGGCCACACCGGTCCGTTGCTGAAGCGCTCCGCATAGGGCGGGCTCGGTGGCCAGAACCCGGTCAACTCATAGAAATTCCCTGTGTCCGATAAGCTGTCTCCGATGATATAGACGTCGTTGGCTGGATTGCCGGCTAACGACGTCCCTGCCGCAGCAACCAGCAACAATAAGCCGCAAAACAAGCCCAATTGAAGCAATCTGCTCATGATCCCCTTCATAACAACCTCCTTGTCTCCCAGCACCTGGGTATTCGAGTGCTTCCGCCTGCTGAAGGCAATGCGGATAAAACGCAAACAGCCGGGCTGCCACATGCTCCATGCGCAGCTCGGCTGTCTTGACATGGTCCGAAGTAAGACCCGCAGCTTTCCGTCCCAACTTCGCAGCTGGTTTGGCATTATCTAATGATTAATCTACAGAGTGTAACATGCCAGGATGCAAAGGCAACTTGGCGAGTCGCGACAGAATGGCTGTGCCGCGGCAGGGTCGGCCGAAGTTTTTTGAAATATTTCTGGACAGAGAAAAAGGACGGCTACAAGTGCCAGTAACAATCTCCCTGCAAAGCCGGGGGATTGTTACTCAACAGGGGAAATAACACTTAGAAATTCGCGCAGTGCTTCCAGATGGGAAAACAAGAATCTTCAAGCATTCTTTTGTCAATAAAACACGTGACGTGATGAGTTAGGCGAACGATAAAATCGCTACATAGTACTCTCTATGAAAGGATCAACAGCCGAACAGACATGATTGAATTCCTGCTAACTCCGCTATGAAACGTAGATATGAAATGAACAGACGCCTCAAAATCTTGACCACCTGCTCTGTTGTCGCCGTTTTGATACTTGTCGTAACCTTACTTTTGCCGGTCCGGGCTGACATTTCAGCCGCGGTCGGCACAAAAACAGCGTCTAACCTGCCAACAAAAGTTGAGATGCTTGAAAAGTTACAGCAAGCAACCAAAGAGAGAAGTCAGGCAGATCTGGCCCTCCCTGATGGCCCTGGCAATCCACCGCACGGTTTGACGGCAGAGACGAATGAAGCTTATCAAACATCGCTCAAGCACTATTACGAATACCGCATCCAGGGTTATGAACATCGCCTTGAGGTGTTTGAGTGGCAGCTTCTATCATCCAAAGTGATCTTCTTTGTTGTCCTGCTGCTGGTTTTTTCCGGAATCTACTTTGCTGCCATTCAGTTTCACAGTGAGCTTAAAAGAAAACAAAATCGAAACGGAAATGAGCCGCACGCAGACCCGACGGAGCTGGAAATAAACGCCAAGGGGATAAAGGTTAGCTCATCGGTATTGGGTGTTATCATTCTGGTGATCTCACTGGCCTTTTTCTATGTTTATCTTGTCCATGTTTATCCCATCAAAGACGTCTTTTAATTTCCTGACAACATAACTCACCGGTTCTACCTGCTTAGACGCAACTGGCTGGTGAGTTTTATTCTCCGGTTTAAAGACAAGCCTCGATGAAGATGCTATAAAGAGCCCGCACTGAACTAACAACAAGCAAGGATTCAAGATGAGTGACCTTCCCAACTGCCCTGAGTGCAGCTCCGAATACACGTATGAAGACCGCGGCCTCTTGGTCTGTCCGGAATGTGCCCACGAGTGGACCGCAGCAACGGATGAGAGCAGTAGCGACGAACCAATCTACCGCGATGCCAACGGTAACCTGCTGGAAGATGGCGATACGGTCACGGTTATCAAAGACCTGAAAATCAAAGGGACCTCCTCAGCAGTTAAAGTCGGCACGAAAGTCAGAAATATCCGGTTGGTCGACGGTGACCATGATATCGACTGTAAAATTGACGGTATCGGCCCGATGAAACTGAAGTCAAAGTTTGTAAAAAAGGCATGACCAGGCTGCCCGACACGACCAAAAGCTGGGAAGATATCTGTGACCGCTGCGGCGAATGCTGCTTCGAAAAGAAATTTGATGCCAAAGGGACTATCCTCACCACGATGGTCCCCTGCCGCTTTCTCGACATTCACACCCGCGATTGCCGAATCTATCATCAACGCTTGCAGGCAGAAGAAGACTGTATAAAACTGACACCAGACAATTTATGCTATCTAGACTGGCTCCCGGACAGCTGTGCATATCGAAAAGTGCTCCCCTAAAAATACGTCAATTCTAGCCACTTCCGCCCAATTTCCGCCTCTTTTTTCTCAGCGGTTTTCAGACATTACAAAACAACAAAAGCAACATGCTAGTGTTTTCAATATATTGCAATCTTGGAATTAAATAGCTGGACTTGGTACGTCTCCTGCTCGATAAATTGGCCTAGTTTTAATTCGCCTCGGATCTCCCCCACCTCCTGGTCCGGGGCATTTTTT
>CALZLE010000095.1 GCA_945788205.1 uncultured Desulfuromonadales bacterium | reverse complement strand
CGTTCCTGATGTTGGGAGCGGGACTTGCCGGACTGGTTGCATATCGACGTAAGGCGAAGAAGTAAACATCTACCCCACAAACCATATCAGGCCTCGGTTCAATCGAATCGGGGCTTTTTTGTTTGACCGTCTCATATATTGTAACAAAATGATGCCATAGCTATTGCGTGAACTTTTGCCATTATTTCTTTGCCCCACTTGGGATAAGGGCGAGAATCAGCCCGATGGCTCCACCAAACATGGCCCCTGACCAGGGAGTCGATAACAGCGCTCAAGTAGGCCCTAAGCACTGGGCTGAATATCCGATCAGACCACCGGCCACAGCGCCGATACTGATGAGCAGACTGTACTTGACGAGATATTTCATGATTACTTCCTTTGGATTTAGATTGCCTTCTATTGTAACAAAAGTAAGGCCCTGACATTGTCGGTCCTGTTCTGTTTTTGATTTCGAAAGTAGTTACATTTGAAGCCGTCTGGGGTGTTTGAACTCAGGCGGTTTTTCATAACTGGTAACGTTTGATTGTTAAACTTCCTTGGTTCAATTGATTATACTTGTGAAAATAGCACCTGAAATAAAGGAGTCGATATGAAGCTTTTTGTCATACTAGGGAGTCTCAACGCTTTTCTCGCTGTCGCTCTAGGGGCTTTTGGTGCCCATGGGCTTAAAAGTAAAGTCTCGGCAGACATGCTGACGGTCTGGCAGACCGGAGTGCAGTACCACATGTTTCATGCTCTGGGTTTGATCTTGCTTGGAATATTGATACATCTGCTTCCGCAGATAGGTCAGTTGCGGGTTTCAGGATGGTTACTTTTCTCTGGGATTGTTCTATTTTCTGGCAGCCTCTATGTGATGGTTCTCAGTGGCGTTCGTGCTCTTGGTATGGTGACGCCTATTGGTGGCATTACTTTCCTGCTTGGTTGGTTATTGATGGCGTTTTGTGTATCCCGAAACTTGTGATTTATTGCTGATCCGCCACCTCTAAATAACAGGGTGGCGGTTTTGCTTCATAATGGGTGGCTGCATCGGGTGCCATAATATGCATTTAGGGAAACTCTATATCACCCTTCAATAAGCAACCGCAGCCTACTGAGCAGGTACAGATTGGCGTCCCGACTCAGTACCGCCAAACGAAAATAGCGGCTGTCCAGCGGCTTAAAATCGGCACAGTTACGAATTAACAATCCCTGCTTGCGCAAACATCCGGCCAGTTTTCCGGCATCCGGCGAGTGTTCTGGCAAGCAACAACACAGGTAATTCGCCTCACCGGCAAACACTTTGATATCGAGCGCCTCCAGCCCCTGCTGCAACTCGGTACGCAGCTGTGGAATCAATTGCAAGGTCTGCTGACGATAGTCGGCAGAAGCGAGACAGGCTTTGGCTCCGGCAATCGCCAGGTTCGACATGGTCCAGGGTTCTTTTAGCGCCTGCACTCGGGCGATATCTGCTGCAGATGCGGCCAGATATCCGGCCCGCAAGCCGGGGATGGCGTAAAACTTGGTCATCGAGCGCAACACCAGCAGGTTGGAAGCTTTCATCACTTCGGTTAGTAACGAGTGTTGTGGACAGAAATCAATAAAGGCTTCATCGATCAGCAGACGAGTGTCACCCAACTGTTCTGCCAACCGAAGCAACTGTTGCGGATCAATGCCAACGCCGGTCGGATTCCCGGGATTGGCCAGCAGGACCAGATCGGTATCCTCTTTCAGAGCCTTTATGATCAGCTCAGCAGAAAACTCAAAACCAGTTTCCGGTGCGAGAGAAACCGTATCGATCTGACAACCGGCCTGCTTCAGGGCCGGAGCATACTCACTGAAACAGGGTAGAACCAGCAGCACCCGTCGAGGCCGAAAAACCCGCGGCAGCAGATAAATCAACTCGGTCGAGCCACTGCCGGGCAACAGGTTCTCTTCCGGAATACTGTGGTATTGAGCCAGCTCACTGCGCAACGAGGCAGCTTCAATCTCCGGGTAATCACCAATCCGCCCCAGCGCGGCAGTAAGCGCCTGCTGAACTTGCGATGGGGTGCCGAGAGGATTGATGCTGGCAGAAAAATCATGGATCGCTTCACGTGATAGATTCAACTCGGCCATTGCGTGATCGACTCCACCGCCGTGGATCGGCTTGCTCATAACACCCCCAGAACCGACAAGCAGAACAGTCCGAAACCGATCGAGCTGGCGTACAGCAACCGGATCAGCTGCCGGTAATGCTTACTGCTTGGCCGTTGGTCGGCATCACCGAAAGTCGGCTTTTCGACCTGCTGGCCGAAATAAGTTGCCGCACCGCCAAACTGTACGCCGAGCGCTCCAGCGGCTGCGGCTTCCGGCCAACCAGCATTGGGACTGGCATGTTTTCCGGCATCACGCAGCATGGTTTGCCATGCACCATAGCCATTTAGCTGCAACGGAAAGGCCGACAACACAAACAGGCCCCCGGTTAAGCGGGCCGGAATATAATTAAGCAAATCATCAAGTCGTGCGCCAGCCCAACCAAATTCGCGATACTTTTCGTTCTTGTAGCCGACCATCGAATCGAGGGTGCTGGCCGCCTTATAAACCAGACCGAGCACCGGGCCGCCGATCAACAAGTAGAACAGCGGCGCAATCACGCCATCCGAAGCATTCTCCGCCACCGTCTCCAGTGTCGCCTTGAGAATTTGCTCTTCGTTCAGGTTCGCCGTCTCACGCCCGACAATCATCGATAGAGATTGGCGCGCCGCCGTCAGGTCACCAGCTTCCAAATCTTTGATGACGGTGGCACTTTCCATATGCAATGAGCGCAACGCCAGACAGCTCCAGCCAAGCCAGAGAGAAACCAACCAAGCAAGCAGATCGGTGAAAGCGGCGGCAAAGGTCAAAAGTAAACCGGCCGAAGCGGCAGTGATCAACAGGGTCAAAAATACCAATAGAGTACCGGCCAGCCTTTTTGCTGTTACTGCGTCCCGCAACCAGTTTTCCAACCGGGTAATCAAACGGCCGATCCAGACAATCGGATGCGGCCAACTGTGCGGATCACCGAGCAACAGGTCGAGAAGCAGAATCGCAGCAAACAGACCGGTGCTCATGCCAACGACTCCGGTTGCTGCAGCCAGGAACAGATCTGTTCGATATCGAGGTGGGCTTCGAGATGGTCAGCCAGTTTGTTCAGTTCAGCGTCGAGCGACTGCTGTTCCGAGTAGGGAGCTGGAGCATTGCCCCGACCAGCCCGCAGCGGTGCCAGTACCGCGTACCGCACCTGATCGTCATCAAAAAAACCGTGCAGGTAAGTGCCCCAGACCCGGCCATCGGCAGAGACGGCACCGTCACTGATATTGACTGCCTCTCCGGAACGGCTGAGCAGCTGCAGCAACGGACGGCTCATAATCCCGCACTCGCTTTCGCCGGCATGAATTTCGTAGCCGGTCACATCGGCCATACCGCCAAAACCAGCTGCATAGGCCGCCTGCTGAAAACGGGCGGTTACCTGATGGGTCTGCTTGCCCGGTTTGAGAACGGTCTCGACATCGAGCAGTCCCAAACCGGTCGCCTCAGCCCGTTCCGATTCAACGCCGTCAGGATCAGTGATTTTTTCACCAAGCATTTGAAATCCGCCGCAGATACCGATCACCCGGCCACCGGCCGTATGGTAAGCCCGAATCGCCGCAGCCAGTCCAGTCTCCTGCAAGAATTCCAGATCAGCCAAAGAGCTCTTGGTGCCGGGCAGAATCAGAAGGTCGAGGCCGTCGATCTGCTCCGGGGTTTCGATGTACTGCAGGGCGACATCGGTTTCCCGCTCAAGCGGGTCGAAATCGGTGTAATTGGAAATCCGCGGTAAACGGATCACACCGATCTGAATGCCCGATTTCTGCACTGGCTGCTTACGTGCCAGGGCGATCGAATCTTCTTCCGGCAGACTAAACTGGCCAACCGGCACCACGCCAAGTACCGGCAACCCGGTCCGATCCTCAATCGCATCGATCCCCGACTTGAGCAGCGAGGCATCACCGCGAAACTTGTTGATGATGATCCCTTTGAGCTGAGCTCGTTCCACCGGAGAAAGCAGTTCGACAGTACCAACGATCGACGCAAACACACCGCCGCGATCGATATCGGCAACCAGAATCACTGGAGCCGCCGCCAGTGCTGCCGCTTTCAGATTGGTGATATCGTGCTCCATCAGATTGATTTCAGCGATACTGCCCGCCCCTTCCAACATCAGCAGATCGACCTGCGCAGCCAGTCGCTGGTAGGATTCGGTCACCCGCTGAAAGGCTTCCGGTTTGTAGGCGTGATACTCGCGGACATTCATGTTGCCGAGCGGCCGACCGTGAATAATTACCTGTGAACCGGTGTCGCTGTTCGGCTTGAGCAGCACCGGGTTCATGTCGATGTGCGGTTCTAACCCGCAGGCCGCTGCCTGTAATGCCTGAGCGCGGCCGATCTCACCACCATCGGGGGTGACTGCCGAATTGAGCGCCATATTCTGCGCTTTGAAGGGCGCAACCGTCCAACCCTTGCGAGCGAAAATCCGGCAAAGTCCGGCGTTGACGACGCTCTTGCCGACATCACTGCCAGTGCCGCCGATAAACAAAGCTTTCGGTTTTTGTGCAGGGACAGACCCATCCTGTGGCGCAAAATATTTGCCAGCGTAGCCACGCGGAGTCAGCATCCGTCCAGCGGCATCGATCCGCGTTGAACTGTTGCCGATCAGCACCAGCGAGAACATGTCGATTTCTTGTTCCAGCATCTGGTCGAGAGTGGTGATGGTGATCTGTTCCCCGGCCCGACAGGCATTGCGGACGATCCCGACCGGGGTCTGCGGCCCGCGATAGCGCAACAGAATATCGCGCGCTTCACCGATCTGGGTGGTGCGGCCTTTGCTCTTTGGATTGTAGAGTGCGACGACAAAATCGGCTGAACCTGCGGCATTGAGCCGCTGGCGAATCAGCGGCCAGGGAGTGAGCAAGTCGGAGAGGGAAACAACCGAAAAATCGTGCATCAATGGCGCGCCAAGTCGTGACGCAGCAGCCTGAACAGCCGAAACGCCCGGCACCATCTCAACATCCAACTCACGGCCATCGAGCAGTTCCAGTACCAGTCCGGCCATACCGTACACTCCGGCGTCACCAGAACAGACCAGCGCTACCTTGGCACCAGCCTCGGCCTTCTCCAGCGCCATTCGGCAACGCTCCACTTCCTGGCGCATACCGCTGGAGAGCAGCTCTTTGCCTTCGATCAGTTCGGGAATCAACTCAAGGTAGGTTTTGTACCCGGCAATACAATCAGCGTGCTCAACCGCTGCCCGTGCTGCCGGAGTCAAATGTAAAACGTCGCCGGGCCCCAGCCCGACGACCCAAAGTTTTCCAGTCATCTCTATATCCAACACATTCGTAGGGGCGACCCATGGGCCGCCCGTGGTTCTAATCACAATAATCCGGGCGACCTATAGGTCGCCCCTGCAAACCATCAGTTCAAAATTTCCGCCACTGCGATGGTCAGGTTGCCGACCTTCTGTTTGCGGATCAGCATCTCCCCCATCCCGGAGGAGAGCAGTGCCGCCGGTTCGCAGACCCCTTTGGCGCCAACTGCTCGCTGGGCGTGCTGCGAAATCGGGCTGGGGATCTCGACCTTGTTTAACTCTTCTGCTGTGTGGAACTCGATCGGCAAACTATTTTTCTCGGCAAATTCGAGTAGGCCGACTTCATCCTGCTTGGCGTCGATACTGGCAATGCAGGCGATACTGCAGAAAGCGAGGAACGACTGCTTAAGCTTGTGCCGAACTGCGGTCTCAATCTCTTCGACCGAGGTGTCGCGATTACAGCCAATGCCGACCACCAAATCGCGAGGGCGCAGAGCCAGCATCTCCGGCTGATTCTGCAGGTGCGGCAAAAACCGATGGGTGACAAAAACCAGACCATCCGACGAGGAACGGGTCGCAACAGCAAAATTGTCGAACAGATTCACCCCCGGGACAGCTAAAAACTTGTCAGCAATCCGCCGACGCTGATCGACCAGACCGATTCTTTTGCCTTCAAGCAGCAAACTGTTGAGGGTTTTCAAATGGCTAACTGGCTCAACCACCAGTCCAGCATCTCGCGCTGCCTGATCCCAGGCCGGCAGCTTATTGACATCAGTCGCGGTGGTAATCACCGGAGTCGCGCTGCAAACCGTCGCCAGTCGCCGGGCCAGGTCATTGGCTCCGCCGAGGTGTCCGGAAAGCAGACTGATAGCAAACTGTCCGGCTTCATCCATCACCACCACCGCCGGATCTTTATCTTTGCCCTTCAGCTCGCGGCCGAGAATCCGCACCACGATGCCAGTTGCCATAATGCAGATCAGCTGTTCAACTTCAGCAAACAGGTTCGGCAGCCAGATCGCCAATGGCTTGTCGAAATAATCACAATCGTCCGCCCCGCGAAATTTCTCCGGCAGATAGACCCGCGCTTCCGGCAATTCAGCACCAAGCTGGCGAGCCAGCTGTGCCCCTCCGGAAGTGATGGCGACGATCGCAAGTTTCATAAATCTCCTCAACACGGGCGACCTAGAAGTCGCCCCTACGGATTCAAACTACGCCTTTCGATAGCCGTGGGCAAAACCGGGATCGTACAGTTTCGACTTCTCCGGCACCCCTTTGCTGCGCGCGTTAAGCACTTCGCCGACCAGAATCAACGCCTGCCGGGTGATGCCGGCCTGGGCAACTTTTTCAGCGATATCTGCCAGCGTTCCTTCAACGGTTTTCTCATCCGGCCAACTGGCACGATAAACCACTGCAACCGGGGTCTGT